>JAYVQJ010001036.1:0-4151 GCA_043777235.1 Planctomycetia bacterium | reverse complement strand
GCCGCAAAAACCGGGGCTAGCGCCGCGCGGCTAATTTGTGTGATCCGTAATTACTTGGTGAAGTCCGAAATTGCAAAAACGGCTCTGTCCGTTGTGCAATTTTTGCAATCCGGGCCAACAAATGGCCGGTTGACGCTGCGGCCCGCTCGGTGATTTGCGGAGTTCGCGATTCTCGTGTCCTGTGGACCGCTGTTTGCTTTCCGCCGCCGGTCTCCACTTGAGGGGGATACTCAAGGATGAGGAATCACTCGGAATGGTCAGCCAGGATGCGGTTTGGTGTCGGGGGATGTTGGTTCTGTTTCTGTTCTGCGGGCTCGGCGCGAAGCATGTGACGCCGAATTTTGAGGTCGAAGCTCCGACCGCCGCGATCGCCGAGAAGGTCGCGTTGACCGCCGAGCGCTGCCGCGAAGAGCTGGCGATGGAATGGCTCGGCCACACGTTGCCCAACTGGTTCAAGCCCTGCCATGTCCGTGTGCGAGTCGGCCAAGTGGGAGCCGGTGGAGCCACGACCTTTTCCTTCGGAGGCGGCGAAGTCTTCGGCTGGGACATGACCGTGCAAGGCTCGTTGGAACGCATCCTCGATTCGGTCATCCCTCACGAAGTCAGCCACACGATTTTCGCGTGTCACTTCCGTCGCCCGCTGCCGCGTTGGGCGGACGAAGGTGCCGCGACGATCGCCGAAGAAGATTCTGAACGCCGTCGCCAACAGAAGCTGGCTGAAGAGGTCATGCCCTCGAAGCGTCGCATCCCGCTCCGCGAACTGCTGAGCATCACCGAGTATCCCAAGAACATGCAGCACGTCTTGACGTTGTACGCCGAGGGTTACTTGCTCGCCGACTTCCTGGTTCAAAAGGGAGGCAAGAGCCGTTTTCTGGCCTTCATGCAGGACGCTCATGAGTCTGGCTGGGACGCTTCGCTCCGCAAGCACTACGAAGAAGAGAGCGTCGAAGCACTCGAATCGAAATGGAGCCAATGGGTCATCGCCGGCAGTCCGTCGCTGCGACGTCCAAATGGCGAGTTACTGGCCGATGCGAAATCGCCGTCGATTGTTCGCTCACAGAATCCCGAAACGAAACCGTCACCGCGCCGCAGCCGTGATGGCAACGATGTGGAACTGGCCTCGGTGAGCAAAGCAGGGCACTCGGTCGTCCCGCGCAGCGAATCAGTCACAGCTCCCGAAACGCGACGTCGTGAGACTTCCACCGAGCCAGGCTTCGGCCCGGCCGGATCAAAGGCAGCCGTCGAAGTCGCCGCTGTTGATCGAGCGTCGCAGGCATCACGCGAACCGCGATTGCCGCGTGGCTCGCATCTCAGCCGTCCCGAACTCCGTCGGACGCAGGACGCATTTGATGCTGGTGACGACGAACGATCGGAGTTGGCACCCAGCCCGTTCGCCATCGTCGAGTCGACGACGAATGCGCCGCGCCCTCGAGGCCCCACGACAAAAGTGAATCCGGCGATCGTTCAGCCGGCATCGCTCCGCGTGAAATAGCGACAAGCTCCCGGTCTCATTCACATTGACGCTCTTTGCCTTCCGCTTCAGACTCCCGCCGCTCGTGTCGAGCAGAGTAGACCGGTCACTCCGTGACCGGAAACTTCGAGTCACGGAGTGACTCGTCTACGAGAGGCAACGGAGTGCCGGATGAATTGGCTGGCTTGGCGATATCGGCTTGAGTATCTCGTCTTCCGCACGATCGAATGCGTCGTCCTGATGTTGTCGCCGGCGCGCGCTCGCGAACTGGCTGAGAACTTGGCATTCGTCTTTCATCGCGTGCTGCCGCGGAAGCTGACGCGGTACGAGGTCGCCAAGGAAAACCTGCGGCAAGCGTTGGGGTCAGACACGCCAGACTCGGTGATCGACGAGCACATCCGCCAAATGTGGGTGCATCTCTTCCGAGTTGTCATCGAGATCGTACAGCTTACGAGAAAGGTGCGCCACGACAATTTTTTGGATGTCGTTCAATACGGTCACGGCCGCCAAGCGTGCTGGCGAGCGTTCAATTCTGGCCGGCCGGTGATGGTGGTTGGCGGTCACTTCGGCAACTGGGAAATCGCCAACACGATGTTCGGTCTGTGGGGCTTTCCAATGGGCGTGGTCGCTCGCGATTTGGACAACCCGTATTTGCATTCGTGGTTCAAGAACTTTCGCGAGCACACAGGCCATCGGCTGTTCTCGAAAGAGGGCGCGTCCGAGCAGATGCTGCCGCTGCTGGCTCGGCGCGGTCACGTCGCGCTGCTGTGCGATCAAGACGCTGGCCCGCGCGGGTTGTTCGTCGACTTCTTTGGCAAGCCCGCGTCGACGTTCAAGTCGATCGCGCTGGTCGCTCTCGAACACCGAGCACTGATCTGCGTTGGCGGAGCGTTTCGGCTACCGGACGACTTTCATCGCAACGACACTGTTGGTCCGCCGTGGTCGAAGTTTGAACTCGTCTGCGAGGAAGTCATCGACCCGGAAACCATCGACAATTCAGATCCCATCGGAGAGATCACACGCCGCTACACCGCCGCTCTCGAACGCCTGATTCGCCGCGCCCCCGAGCAATACTTCTGGGTCCACCGCCGCTGGAAGAGCGTGCCGCAACAGCGCCGAGCGGCTCGCAAGGCGGCGTAAATGTGGGCCGATTTCGCCGAAATCGGCGGCTGCGGACTTCGGCGAAGTCCGCCCACACTTACCAACGCTCGACCGGCCCACTCGGAACCGGGATGTGCATCTCCGGCAACTCACCGGTGCGGTTGCCGTTGACCGGGCCTTCGGCGGAGAGCTTCTCGAAGTAGCGGTCCAACTCGTCCGGCGAGCGAATGAGTTGGAACTCGTGCCGCAACTTCGCTCGGACGTGCATCGCCTTCAAATACCAATGAGCCATCTTGCGGAAGCCGATGATGGATGACTCGACGCCGCGACGTTCGACGAGATACCGGAACTGTCGCTGCATCAGCGTGAGCCGTTCGTCAAACGTCCCTGCCGGACCGAACGAACCGGTGGTTTCCCACTCAACCAGTTGCCGGAAGATCCACGGATTCGCGAGCGCCCCGCGACCGATCGAGACTCCGTGACATCCGGTTTCATTCAGCATCACCGCCGCATCGGCGACGGTGCGCACATCGCCGTTGCCGATGACCGGAATCCGCTCGACCGCCTCGACGACTTGCCGGATGCCCGCGCGGTCCACGCTGCCGGAAAAACCTTGTGCTCGCGTGCGGCCGTGAATCGCGACGGCGGCGACGCCCGCTTGCTCGAACTCGCGAGCGAAAAACGGAGCGGTGAGCTGCGTCTCATCCCAGCCGAGCCGCATCTTGACTGTCACTGGAATCCGCACTGCTTCGACGATCGCTCGCACAAGTCCGAGCGTCTCGTCGGGCCGGCACATCATGCTCGCGCCCGAACCGTCCGCGACGATTCGTCGCACCGGGCAACCCATGTTGATGTCGATCGAATCGACTCCGCGCGCTTCGAGCATTCGCGCCGCCTCGCACATCGTCTCGACGTTGCTGCCAAAGATTTGCACGGCGAACGGGGACTCGACGTCGCTGGATTCGATCAGTTCCATCGTCTTCGGGCTGCCGTACAGCAACGCGCGGGCGTTGACGAGATCGGTCGTCGTCAGACCGACTCCGCCGATCTCATGCACGATGCGGCGAAACGGCATGTTCGTGAACCCGGCCAGCGGCGAGAGCAAATACCGCGAGCGGAGCTTCAACGCGCCATACAGGATCGTCGGCGGCGACGTTGGACGGCCGGCGACTTGATCGACAGCAGAGAGAAATGGAATGCCCAAAGGATGTCTTTCACGAATCAAGCTTCAGCAGCGTGGTCGGTGGGGCCGGAATGGGACACGGAGGACGCGGAAGACACGGAGAGGATCTGAATCAAACATTCAAGGCTCATTCGGTGATCCAAGGAGGTCACTTCGGCGGACATTTTTTGGCCACGGATGAAACACGGATTGAACACCGATCAGGACCGGAGACAGGAATTGGAAAAGCCGAAGAAGCGGCGGACGGAAATGCCAGACAACAGTTTTGACACAAATGAAACACGGACCAGGCAACAGTTTCAGTAGTTCCAAGTTTGATCGAAACGGAACTGTCTTTATCCCGAAGGGATTGCGTCACATAGCCCAGGGTTGCTCGCGAAGCGAGCTACCCTGGGT
>JAYVQJ010001035.1:0-4154 GCA_043777235.1 Planctomycetia bacterium | reverse complement strand
GGTACGCCGCGCGGAGTGACTCGGCGGCGTTGAGGGGAATCAGATTTCCGCGAGACAGTTCGGTCAGCGCGTCGAGCGTGCCAGGGACTCGCACCGTCGTGTGCCGCTCGCCGAGCGTCAGTTGCAACAGTTGCACGAGGTATTCGACATCGACCAGCGCACCGGCACTGAGCTTCGCGTGAAACGTGCCGGCCTGGACGTGTTGCCGCACTTGCCGTTCACGCATGGCTCGGACAGGCGCGACTTCCCAGCGGACGGGGCCGAACAACAATTCGTCGCGTCGTCGAAGCACGGTCTCACCGAACGCGACGTCTCCCGCGATCGGACGCAACTTGATGAGCGACTGCCGCTCGAACGGCCAGGCCGGACCGTCGGCGGCGAAATACCGAGCGAACTCGTCGAGCGACACCGCCAAGTTGCCGGCTCGGCCGTGCGGCCGCAATCGCAAGTCGATCTGAAAGATGCCGGCTCGTTTGGCGACGATCGTTTGCTGAAACAACTCGACCAGCCGCTCCATGAATTCGGAGGCGGACGCATCGCCGTCGAAGACGAACAGCAGTTCGATGTCCGAGGCAAAGCCGAGTTCACGTCCACCCAGCTTGCCCAGCGCGGCAACGCAGTAGACCGGTTTATGATTGACCTTCACATCGATTTTCGCGCGTAGACCGGACGCCCACGTCCGGTCAGACAGCGGAAGACCGGACGTGGGCGTCCGGTCTACGGCTTCTCGTTCGGCGATGTCACACGCGGCGGCGATGACTGCTTCGGCGAGGTCCGTCAGTTCGTGAGCAAAGTCGATGAACTCCGGGAGGATGCCGGTCACATGCCGCATGTCGATGCGGAACATCTCCCGGTCCTTGAAGGCATTGAGCCGGGCACAGCACTCCGCGAACGTGCGTCTCGAAGACAATTCCGTCGAGAGTTCCGCAGCTAACAACTCGCGTGGCTTGTGCAGACGCAGGCCGACGATGTCAGTGACGACCGGAAACACATTCGCGTGCTGCAACCGCAGAAAATCTTCCCACAAGAGATCGCTCACGCCGAGCAACTTGGCGAGCGCGGCCAACACCTCTGGCCTCCGTAACGTGGCGAGCCGCGACAGCCAATCTGGTTCGAGCAACTCCCGTTCGAGCAATTCCTGGAAGTGCAGCAGTGCCGCTTCCGGGTTCGGCGACTGCGGCAGCAAGTCGGTGAAGTGATGAATCAGCACCACCGCCGTGCGGAGCACTTGCTGACGTTGCTCGTCGAGCAGCTTGCGACCGGAATCGTCGGTGACGAACAGCGTGTCGCGCACGCGCGAGCCGTCCGTGCGAATCTCCATCTGCCGAATGTCGATGCCCAGGAGCGAAAACGCATTCGTCAATTCGTACAGGAATCCGCTGGTGTCCTCGGCCGCGATACGAATCAGCGTCGTCGTCGGATGCGACGAGTTGTCGAACTCAATCTCGACCGGCGAATGCACAGCACCTGCCGGCCGAGCGGTCGGTAACGCTTCAGAGACTCGCTTGGCGAGCTTCGCCTGCGTCGCACGCCGTCCAGTCTGCGCCTGATTGAGCAAATCGAGCAGTTCACGATGCAGCGTCGTGGGGCACGTTTCCAACGTGCCTGTGACGGGCACGTTGGAAACGTGCCCCACGCGTCGTCGCACCACAAACGAATTCACGAATCGAGGCAACTGGCTCGTGCTTGCCGGCCGCTCTTCGGTGAAGACGTCTCCCTCAATGATGTCGAAACCGTGGACGAACAGCAGGCCACACATCATCGACAGGTCGCCGAGCTGATCGAAACCCGCGATCGTGACCTCGGCCAAGTCACCGTGCTTTTCAATGTCACCGTGTTGCGGTCGCCAATCAACGATCAGCGGATCATCGTCCGTGAGCCGCTGCCAAATCCGAGAGCGGCGGCGTTCATCCATCGCGGGGCGAGAGGACTCGTGCGTTTCCGATCGCTGCGTGGTCGCTCGTGAATCGCTCGCTCCGCCGACGTACTTGTCGAAGATGCGCCGCACCGCCGAGCGATGTTGTTGAAAGTGTCCGGTCAGTTGCTCGGCCGAGGGAAAATCGAGCCGCCGCGCGAGCAGTTCAAGTTCGATCGGATCGGTCGGCAGCGAGTGCGTCTGCCGACTGTGCTTGAGTTGGATCGCGTGCTCGATGACACGGAACAGCAGGTACGCCGATGACAGTTCGCGGTACTCGTCTGCCTGCACAAATCCCAATTCGGCCAGCCGAATCAGGCCATCAAGCGTGTTGATGCTGCGGACCTCTGGCACCTCGCGGCCGTGTTGCAGTTGCAGGCATTGCACGACGAACTCGATGTCGCGAATCGTGCCGGCACCGAGTTTCACTTCGCCGGCGGCTTTGCCTTTGCGTTGCAGGTTTTGCTCGATGCGCGTCTTGGCGAGCAACACGCTGCGACGCACTTCCTCGGCCGCCGAGCCGAAGATCAACGGCTTCGCTTGTTCCAAGAATCGCTGTCCGACCGCGAAGTCCCCCGCGATCACGCGAGCCTTCAACAACGCCTGCCGCTCCCACAGTTGAGCTTGCTGACGCAAGTAGTCGAGATAAGTCTCGACCGACACGACGATCGGCCCAGCATTTCCCCACGGACGCAATCGCAAATCGACGCGATACAAAAACCCGTGCGACGTGACATCCGACAACACCTTCGTCAGCCGTTGAGCCAACTCTTGAAACCGCGACGGATCGCCATCGCAGACAAAGATGAGGTCGATGTCCGAGCTGTAATTCAATTCCTCGCCACCGAGCTTGCCAAGCGCGAGCACGGCGAAGCCAGATTGTTCCTCTGAGCCACGGAGTGGCGGCGTATTGTAGCCGGGGGCGCAAGCCCCCGGTGAGGACGCCGAATCATCCGCACAGCCTCGGAGGGGCGACGGACCATTCTGAACCAATGAATTGCGTCGCCCCTCCGGGGCTTCGGCACGGATTGGCACATCAGACCGGGGGCTTGCGCCCCCGGCTACAATCTGCCGCCGCTCCGCGGCTGAAGGCGATGCGACCAACCGCAGCGCCGCCTGCACGATCGCGTCGGCCAATAGCGACAACTGATTCGTCACCGAACGCAGATCGAACAGCCCCAAGAAATCGCAGACGCCGATTCGCAACAGCTCGCCGTGTTGGAATTCGCGCAATGCGGTCGTTTGCTCAACGTCGGTCGTTGCCGATTCGATCCGCGACATCGCCGCGTCAAAAAACTCCGGCCGGCTGCGCAGATCGCGGAGCAACTGTGGCTGAGTCAATTGCGTCAGCAACGCCGGCTCGCGCAACAAGAAGTCGGTCAGGTACGGGCTGGCCGCGAAGATCGTCAGCAAGACCTCGACCGCTCGCGGAGAACTCATGAGTTGTCGAAACAACTCGGTCCGATTTGGGACAACTCGAAGCAAACGTTCGAGTCCGACGAGCGAAGCCTCGGCCGAAGGCGACTCTGCCAACAGCGCCGAGACCCACGACAAACATCGCTCCGACTCGGCGTCTTCCGCTTCATCGAACAACTGCCGCAGCCGATCGTCGAAGGTGGGTTCCAAGGTAACTCAATCTGAGCGTCTTTTAAGTCCCGCCAGGGACAGATCGAAAAAAGCCCAGCACTTCAGTGCTGGGAATGAAGAGAAAACAACCACAAAGTCCCGTTAGGGACGACAGACAAGTGTGACGTCTTTCGTCCCTAACGGGACTCAAAGG
The DNA here is from genome assembly GCA_043777235.1 of Planctomycetia bacterium. Taxonomy (GTDB): domain Bacteria; phylum Planctomycetota; class Planctomycetia; order Planctomycetales; family Planctomycetaceae; genus SXKJ01. Next base: position 459 of record JAYVQJ010001035.1, on the reverse strand, counting down.
ATCAAGAGAATCTCGTAATCCCCGCACTGAAGTGCGGTGCTATTCTCGAAAGTCCCTAGCGGGACAAAAGACGGCATCGTTTGAAGACTTTACTTCAAACTCGTCGCCGGCACTTTTCCGTCGAGGTAGCGCCAGTTCTTCAGCCAGAAGATCAGGTCGGCCATTTGTTGCTGGTTGATGTTCTTCTCCAGGCCGACGGCCATCAGGGACAGGCCGGTGTTGCGGAGTTCTTCGATGTCGGTTCGCAGCAGCGTCAGCGTTTTGCCTTCGGGTTGTTTGAGCGTGATCGAGTTCGACGTCTCGGCCGAGATGACGCCGGATTGGACGGTGCCGTCTTTGAGCGCGACGGCGTAGGCGAAATAGTTGGCGTCGATGGCTCGGTTGGGGTCGAGGATGTCCAGCAGGAGTTGCTCCGGCTTTTTGGTGCGTGTGTCGGAGATGTCCGGCGCGACGTTGACG
>JAYVQJ010001034.1:0-4154 GCA_043777235.1 Planctomycetia bacterium | reverse complement strand
CCGGACGCTAGCGCGTTCCGGCTCATGGTCTGAGACTCAAGGAGTCTGCGTGCGATCGACGTCGCCACCAGGCCGCGAGCGGATACAAGATTGGACCGCTCGCCATGATTGCGAGCGCCAGTCCGACGACATTCCAGAATCCACCCCCTTTCTCCACCGGTTGCTGCACTCGGAAATATGCTCCTGCGCCGAGGCACAGCAGCGGCAACACACACAACACGCCGGCCACGGGCCAACCGCCAGGAACTCGGAACGGCCGCGCGAGAGTCGGCTCACGTCGGCGGAGTACAAGGAAGGACAACAACTCCAGCGACATCATGGCACCGTACACCGTCACGTCAGCCGACGTCAGTTCCTCGACGTCACGGAAGATCAGAATCACGATCGTGTAAACCACTCCGGACACGATCAGAGAAACCCAGGGTGCCCCCCAGCGGTTCATGTGCATCAGGGACTTCGGCAGGTAACCGTCAGTGGCCATCACGAAGGGGACGCGGCTGTAAACCAGCACGAGTGCCGAATACATCCCGATCGCCGAAACGATTCCCATCGCGCTGGTGAACGTTCCGAGCCACGGCCCGACGATGTGCTCGGCGGCAGTGCTCCACGCACCGCTTTTCCACTCGAATGTCCCCGCTCCGACGAGAGCCATCGCGATGACCGTCGGCACGATGTAGATCGTTGCGATCAACAGGATCGTGATCAGTAACGCGCGCGGGTAATCACGTCGTGGGTTTTCCATTTCGCCCGCGATCGTCGAAATCGAATCCCAGCCCATGTAATTCCACAACACCACCGGAATCGCCGTGGCCAGCGCCGGCCCCAGCATCTTGCCAGGAGTCAACAGCGGCGCGATTGGGCTGAGCGGAAAGCCTCGCGTCAGTCCGACATACAAACCGACCGCGACAAGAATGATGAATGGCGACATGACCAACAAGAAGAACAGTTGGGCAAACCGGCCGACGGTGCGCGACCCGAAAAAATTCAGCAACACGAAGCCCCAAATCATCGTGATCATCAGCCCCTTGCGAAGCCAATAGTTGCCGTCCGCTCCAAACTCCGGTGCGAGATACGCCAGGTAATCGCACAGCATCGTGGGATAAATGCCGATGTCGATGAACGTGTAAAGCCATGCCCACCATCCTTGGCAGAAGGAACCGAATGGCCCCAATGCTCGCCGCGACCAAGCGTAGTAGCCACCTTCTTCGGGGATCGCGGAACCCAACTCCGCACAGACCAACGCGACCGGAGCACTCCAAACGATCGGAGTCAGCACCAATAGCAGCACGGCCAACCCTGGCCCGGCTCCGATGATGTCTTCCAGCGCATACGTCCCGCCGGAGACGTTAAAGAAAATGATGCAGACAATCGCCATCAATGGCAGCGAACGTTTCACGGCAAGCTCTTCTTAAGCAGGCACATCAGCCGGAACGCGCTAGCGTCCGGTTCTCACACATCAACAACTCGACCCAAAGTTGACCCGCAGTGAAAAGTAGACAGTTTCAAAACTGGCTACGGAGAAAGTAGACCAGTCACTCCGTGACTGGAATCTTCGAGTCACGGAGTGACTCGCCTACTTTTTTCTGCGGGTCTACTTAGCGTGTTCCGGCCAATTACTCGTAAATCGGCATCGCGGGACGCGGCCACATCGAAACGGCTGACGTCGGCTCAGTCAACGAAGTGAGTTGTTCCAGCAAATCGCGGATGACGGCTTCGGCTTCGATCTTTTCGTTGATCCAACGTTGACTGGCCGAACGCCATGCTGATTCGCGGAAGTGAAGTTGATCGGCCTCGGCCAGCAAGTCGGCCTCACGTTCGCGGAGCGTGCGCTCTTGAGTCGCCGCCCATTCGGAGAGCGTTTGCTGTTCGGCTCGAAACTCGTCGCGCTGAGCTTGAAACGTTTGCCGCATCTCGTCGAGTTCGCCGCGTTGCTCGATCAACGAATCGCGTAGGCCGCGGTAGTGGCCGGAGAGTTGTTGCTGTGCTTGATCGAGTCGCTGCTGAGCAACGCCAACGCCGCAGGCTTGAGTCATCTGTGCCCAGGCTTCTTCGATCGCCATCCGCATTTCGAGTGTCGTGCGGTGTGTCTCTTCCAGTTCAGTCCGCAGTTTGTCGAGCCGTTCGCGGCGGCCTTCGAGATTGTTCGCGTGCAGCGCGAGCATGTCCTGCTGACGGCGCAAATCGGCCAGTTGTCCGCCGCGATCGTGTTCCCAGTCGTCTCGTTCGAGTTTGATCTTCTCGCGATCGTGTTCGGTAAATTGCTCGAACGCTCGCTGCGATTTGAAGAGCATCTCTCGCTCGCGATTGACGGAGCGTTCGCGCTCTTCCAGCAACGACCGCACTCGATCGAGTTGCGATTGCCGCAAGCGGATGATCGCTTCGCCTTCTTCGAGTTGCCCGCGAATTCGCTGAGCCTCGCGGCGGAATTCGTTCTGAGCCGATTCGATTTCCTGCCGCGCCTTCGTGAGGTGCTCCTGCTGGAACCGCAATCGATTTTCGAGCACCGCTCGCTCGTGCCGCAGTTCAGTCAGTTGCTGTTCGCGTTGCCGCGTGAACTCTTCTTGAGCCTGCTGCAACGTCGTTTCTTGCGATTGCTTCGCGGCTTCGAGTTCCGCGAGTTGCGATTGCCGTTGCGCCAGCAATTCTTCGCGGACTCGTAAGACAGCGGCTTCTTGGACCTCGCGAGTGTTCGCCAGTTCGGCTCGTTCGCGGTCACGAAATGTCGTGAATTCCGTGCGAGCCTTTTCAAATTCGTCACGCTCGCGGATCAGCGAATCGCGCTCGGTACGCAACTCCGCAGTGAGCATCTCTTCGGTGACATCTTGCCGGACTCGCGACTTCGCCGCTTCGACTTCTTGCAGCTTGAGCTGAAACGCTTCATCGAGTTGTTGACGCTGACGGGCGAACTCGACTTCGCGGTTTTGACGATCGGCATCAGCGGCGGCGATCGCTTGCTGCAAGCGTTCGCGTTCGGCGGCGACCTTTGTTCCGACATCGGCCATGAGTCGCAGACGATCCGCTTCCAATTGCTCGCGGCGCTTTGCGAGGTCGGCTTGTTCGGAATGAAGCTGCTCGATCAGTGATTGCTGCGATGCGATCTGCTCGGCGAGCGTCGCTTCGCGCCGACGCAAGATCTCTTCTTTGGTTTGCAGTTCCTGGTCCGCGCCCAACTTCCATTGCTGCAGACCGCGACGCTCTTGGTCGAGTTGCTGAAGTTGCGTCGCGAGAATCTGATCGCGACGCTGCAACTCGGAAACCTGCGACCGCAGTTGATCGACGAACAAGCTGGCTTGGCTGAGTACTTCGTCGTGCCGTTGCGCGGGGACGGAATCCAACAGCGTCGAAGCCACCGGAGTCCCCGGACTCTCTGACGGATCGAGGCGGGCGACTCGGCCGTCCGACAACGGCACGAAACGAGACGACGGCTCGATTGAGCCGTCGTGCGCGCGATGCGGAAAGAGGGGGCGGTCGGATTGCGTCTGGTCGTTCATTCCGGGAGTCCTTTCCCGTAGCCCTTTCGTTCCGCGAAAGGAATTGCCGAAGTTGATGTTCGCTGCGGTCCTGTTTGCGAATGCAGTTGGTACGACACTCGGCTGATCCTGTCGCGGAGCGGCAGGGCTACATTACAGCGCGTTGTCGATCATGCTGGCGAGCTTCGCCTTGTTGACCAAACCGACCGAGCGATCGACCGGCTGGCCACCCTTGAAGAGGATCACGGTCGGAATGCCTTGAATGCCGTACTGAGATGCGATGTTGCCATCGCTGTCGGTGTTGATCTTCCCGACGCGAGCTTTGCCAGCGTAATCGTTGGCGATCTCTTCGACAGTCGGGCCGAGCATCTTGCAGGGACCGCACCACGGAGCCCAGAAGTCGACCAGCACCGGCTGACTGCTCTCCAAGACTTGTGAGGCGAAGTTAGCTTCCGTGAATTCCAAAACATTTCCGGCCATGACAAGACACCTTTTGCGTAAGTGATGCGAAGACTTGCGGCGCACGAACTTCGGCTCGGCCAGCCCTCAAAAGTCACGGGATTATTGGGCAACTCCGAAAACGTGTCAACGCGATGCTCGCGGCACGCAATTCGGCGTTCAATGCCGTCGCAGACTTTGATCGCAGGCCAGGGCTTATACGGATCGCAGAAATTAGCCGCGCGG
>JAYVQJ010001033.1:0-4159 GCA_043777235.1 Planctomycetia bacterium | reverse complement strand
GGTCGAGTCATCGCGACCCACCACTTGTATGAAGTTGTGGTGGGTCTCGATGACTCGACACCACCCTACAGTCCTCGCAGCACGGCAATCTGGCCAGCCAGCAGTATTCATGAAGAATCGTTGCGGCGTGATGTTCATCGCTGCGTATGATCCGTCACTAAAGAATTGCTTCACGCCGACGAACGACCGCTGCCGCTGTGTCGGTCGCGTTTTTCGCCGCCGAGAAAAGGGCACATGAGTTGCCCCAACAGCAAAACCGTGCGTGAAGTGCCGTACTGACAGGAGTCCGACGATGAAAACTCGATTCGTTCCACTGCTGGCTGCCATCGTGGCTTGGGCGGGATTCAGCTTGCCGATCGCTCAGGCGTTCCCCGGCCGAGGAGTTTCCGATGGGGGAAACTTCTTTGACGACAGTCACAAGCAACAGGCTCTTAAGCGGATTGAAGACCTTCACAAGAAGTTCAGCAAAGACGTGCGAGTGGAAACATTCGCCAACGTCCCGGACGATCATGCCGAGCAACTCAAGAAGCTGGGTCCGGACGCATTCTTCAAAGACTGGCTGAAAGAACGAGCCAAGTCCGAGCACGTTGACGGAGTTTTCGTATTGATCTGCCGCAAGCCGGCCATCATCAAAGTCGGAATCAACGAAGCGACTCGGAAGACGTTGTTCACGGATACGGATCGCGAAGCCTTGTGGAAGCTGATGAAACGCCGCTTCGACAAGCAAGAATTCAACACCGGCCTGATCGACGGCCTCGACTACGTTCAAGATCGCTTCGCAGCTCAATCAACGGGTCAGCACGCGCCCGTCACGAACAAAGCACCGATCCATCCGGTCGGAAAGCCGCTTCCGCCTCCGAATGCCAATGCGCCTGCTCAGATTCAGCAAGGAGTCGGCATCATGAGCATCGTCGTCTTCGCCGGGATTGCCTTCGTCGTGTTTCTCGTGGTGCGCAGTTTGTTTCGCGCGATGACCGGCGGCGCAGGCGGCGGCTACGGTGCCGGCGTTCCCGGTGTCGGCGGTGTCGGCGGTGTCGGCGGTGGCGGCGGTTTTATGTCGACCTTCATCTCCGGGATGCTTGGCGCGGCGGTCGGCAACGCTGTTTACGACTCGTTCTTCCGAGGCCATTCCGACTCGCACTCTGGTTGGGATAACTCCGCCTCGGCGGGTGAACCGAATCACTCGTCCGACAGCACGAGCAGTTCACAAGACGACTGGTCCGTCAACGACGGCGGCTCATTCGGCGATTCGTCACCAAGCGATTCCGGCGGCGGAGACTTCGGCGGCGGTGGCGACTTCGGCGGAGGCGGCAGCGATTTCTGAGATGGGCCGGGCTGTCTCGCGCGAGCGGTTCCTAATGATTGAACATGAACTCTTTGGAGTTCAGCAGCGTCCAGAGCAAGTCCTCGGCCGCTTGGCGTTTGTCCGATTCGTCGTCGAGATACTTCGTCGCGGTCGTGAGTTCATCGCTGCTCGGCAGACGTGACAGTGAGCTGAGGTAAAGTTCTTCGATCAGATCTTTCAGCGGTCGGCGTTCCTTCTCGCCGAAGAACTTGCCGATCTTGCCGTCGTTGCTCGCGAGCTTGTTCTCGATCTCATCCGAGTTCGACAGCAGCAGCACTTGAGCCAGCGTCGCACCGGGTGAGCGTTCACACTCGCACGCCGTCACTCGCTTCGGACGATCGAAGGCGTCGAGGAAGTACGAACCGAAATTCTCGTGCGGCAGGTCGATGGCGCGCGCGGAGGCTCCCACGCCGTTGAATCGGTCTCGCACGCCGATGGATTGATTGACCGAATCGAGGAACACTTCGGCGATCATGCGGCGAGCGTAGAAGCGAGCGTAGTTCTGCCGGTCATGTTCGTTGTCCGGCGTCGGCTGCGAGGACAACTGATAGACTTGGCTCGTGACCATCTGCCGGATCGCGTGCTTGATGTCGAACTTGTGGGCCGGCGACAAGAAATCGTCTGCGAGGAATTTTAGTAGCTCGGGATTCGACGGCGGGTTCGTTTCGCGTAGGTCATCGACTTCGTGAACGATCCCTCGGCCGAAGAAGTGGCCCCACAGCCGATTGACCAGCGTGCGAGCGAAGTACGGGTTCTCGGGCTTGACCATCCAATCGACGAGCGCGTGTCGCGGGTCTTGCTCGGAAGTGAACTCGGCGTAGTCACCGTCGAGAAATTTTGGTTTGGGCGATTGCTTGGTCAGCGGGTTCTGATCGCCGCGCGTCACCGTTGGAGCATTGAAGTACGGCGGCGGCTCGCCGAACGATTTTTGTCCGAGCCGCGTGAAAAAACCGGAGAGGCCGTAGTAGTCCTCTTGCGAATACCGCTCGTACGGGTGGTGATGACACTTCGCGCATTGCAGCCGCAAGCCGAGAAACACCTGAGCCGTGTCGGCCGTCGATTGATGCAACAGGTCATCGCGCATCTGCCAATAACGGTTGATCGGCGGAGAGTCCTGCCACTCGCCGGCCGCCGCGATGACGCCGCGAGTGAACTCGTCATACGGCACGTTGCGGGCGATTTGATCTCGGATCCAATTGTTGAAGGCGTATGACGCCCGGTCGGCTCCGGCGAGATTCGAGTTCCGTAGGATCGAACCCCAGCGCAACGCGAAGAACGCCGGATAGTCTGGCGATTCGAGTAGCCGATCGACTGCCGCGTCTCGCTTGTTCGCCTTCGAGTCGTTGAGAAATGCTCGCACTTCGTCCGAGGTTGGCAGTCGCCCGCACAGATCGAGCGTCACGCGCCGCAGGAATGTCGCGTCGTCAACCAACGGTGACGGCTTCAGTCCCAGCTTCTTCCACTTCTCGACGACCAGCCGGTCGATGTCGCTCTTCGGGGTGAAGTTGGCGATTTCTTTCAGCGGCTCGCCGTGCGGCACGAGAGTGAGGAACACCGCGACCTGTCCCATATACCGAGTCATGATCGCCGCCTCGCCCGATTGACCGGTCGTCTTCACGAGCCCATCCGGTGAAACGCTCGCGACGACGTCGAGATTGCTGGAGTAATCCGCCTGCCGAGTCACATCTCGATTCGATCCGTCGCTGTATTCAGCAATGACCGCAAGTTGCTGCTGTGTTCCGAATTCACTAACCCGATGCGTCAGCGAGGGCGAACTGGCATCGCCGCCCGATGGTCGCTCGCCCTCACTGACGCTTCGGGTTAGTGAGTGAGACTTCAACACTCGTTCTTTCGGCAGCACACGCAGCTTCACGACGCGCGGTACTTCCGGCGATGAGGCGGGAGCACTCGATTCGATCCAACTGAGCAACAGCCGATACGGTTCGCTGCCGGCTTCGATCCGTCGGCCGCCGCCGTGCGGGACCGAGCCGACTGCCTTGCGAACCAGCAACGATCCGGCCGCGTCCGACACATTAACCCGCCGACCACGAGCCTCTTTCACGAGTGCCGAGTAATCGAACTCGGTGTCGAAGCCGAACAGCGACAACTGAAATCCGTTCTGGCCACCTTGTTTGCCGTGACATCCGCCAGCGTTGCAACCAAAGCGACTCAGCAGCGGCACGATCTCCGTCGAGAAATCCACCGCGCGACCGTTCGCCATCCCTTTGACTGTGACCGGAACTTTCGACGTCTGCCCGTTGAGGGTGATGCTGATCTCGGCCGCTCCATCGGTGACCGGCAGCACATAACCCGTTTCATCAACTGTCGCGATGCTCGGCTGTGAGCTGACGAACTTCGCCAAACGAGTTGCGTCCTGCCCGTTGCTCTCGACCAACAACTGTCGCCGCGCAAACGGATCGGCCAGCGTCACCGCATCGGGTTGAACCGTCAGCGGTCCTTCTTCGGCAAAGGCCGGCGATGTCAGTAGGGCTGCGGCTAGAGCCAACAAGAAGACACGGACGTTCCAAACAGAAATCAGAGATCGGTCAAGCAGCATTGAAGTTCCCTCGGCGGGTGAGATAACGGGAACGAGATCAGGTCGATGAAACCAATTTAGTCTCGGCCAGCGGGCTGCGCTAAGTCTCTCCTCCGCGCAAATTGGCGTCATCTCCGTTTTGATGTCTGCCCGGAAACGCAGATTGCGCGGATTATCGCGGAGGGATCATCATCACCGCGCGGCCATCACGTCGGTCCTCAAGCGAGCGAACCAGATTCCTTGAGCCACGGAATTCAAACACGATGTGTCAAGTATTC
>JAYVQJ010001032.1:0-4160 GCA_043777235.1 Planctomycetia bacterium | reverse complement strand
CCGCCCCAACTTTCCATCTCTGAAAAATCGAAGCATTGCCGCCAGGAGATCAACGTCAAGCGCGAGTACTGCACGTTGATCAGCAACACCACATACAGAATCAACATCTTCTGCCAGAAGCCGTACGCGCCGAACCAGGCACCGAGCACGATGCTCAACAGGAAAAGGAGATGCGGCCATCGCCAACTCGGTTTCTCCAAACTCAGCCACGCCGTGTAGTAGCCACCGACGAGGCTTAACAGCCCCAACGCGCACACATCGTGAAGCAGATCGACCGAAGGCGTGACCGCCACGACGAACAGCAGCACGAACGACAAACACAAAACCGCGACGCCCGCATAGCTCCGCGCGACCAGTAGTTGACGGATCAGGAGGCCACCGATCATGCCCAGCAACACGAACAGAATCTCTCCGTAGTATTGCTGGCCACCATCACGAAACATGCTGAGCGGTTGGTCGAGAAAATCGCCGTCACGGTGCATGTAGAGTAGCAGCAACGTAAATGCAGCCGTCAGAAGTCGCATGGCGTGACTCGAACTGCGAACGGGGATTGATCAGCGAACTGGTCAGGTATGTTGCCAGAATCCACGCGGCGATAACAGCGGCACGCTCGCCCTCATGGGGGCTTCCAGTTAGTTTCTCGCCGTCAGAATCGGATTCATCCAAGGCAGGATTCCGTTCATGCCAGACTGGCTCAACAACATCTGCTGGTTGACCGACAGCTACAAAGTCTCGCACTTCAAGCAGTACCCGCCGGGGACTCGGCGCGTGTATTCGTACTTCGAGTCGCGATCGGGGAGCACGTATCCGGAGGTTTGCTTCTTTGGACTGCGGTACTTCCTCGAGCGGTACTTGGCGGGGGAGGTTGTCACGGCCGAGAAGATCGACTCGGCGGAGTCATTGTTTCGTCAGCACTTCGGCGGCGATGTCTTCAACCGAGCGGGCTGGCAGCACATTCTCGACAAGCACGAGGGCCGACTGCCAATCGTCATCAAGGCCGTTCCGGAAGGAACGATCGTCTCCGAAAGCAACGTGCTGATGACCGTCGAGAACACCGACGACGGAGCCTACTGGCTGACGAATTGGCTGGAGACGTTGCTCGTGCAGGTTTGGTATCCGAGCACGGTGGCGACTCAAAGCCGAGCGATGAAGCAGGTGCTGCTGCGATTCCTGCGTGAGACCGGTGATCCGAGTTTGATCGGCTTCAAGCTGCACGACTTCGGCTTTCGCGGAGTGACTTGTCCGGAACAAGCGGCGCTCGGCGGAGCAGCGCATCTCATCAACTTTCAGGGGACGGATACGATCCCCGGTTTGCTGCTCGCGCGGCAGTTCTATGGCTGCGAGATGGCCGGCTTCAGCATCCCGGCAGCCGAGCACAGTACGATCACCAGTTGGGGCGAAGAGCACGAACTCGACGCGATGCGAAACATGCTGACGCAGTATCCGACGGGTCTCGTGGCGTGCGTCAGCGACAGCTTCGACATCTTCCGAGCATGCAGCGAGTACTGGGGCCGCGAGTTGAAGGACGCCGTGCTGGCTCGCAACGGCGTGCTGGTTGTGCGGCCGGATTCCGGTGATCCACCGACAATCGTCGTGGAAGTGTTGCGACGGCTCGGTGAGGCATTCGGCACGATGATAAATTCGCTCGGCTTCAAGCTGTTGCATCCAAAAGTGCGAGTCATTCAAGGAGACGGCATCGACTTCGCGATGCTCGGCCGCATCTTGTCGGCAGTGAAAGACGCGGGCTGGTCGGCAGACAACATCGCGTTCGGATCGGGAGGCGGCTTGCTGCAAAAGCTCAATCGCGATACGCAGCGGTTTGCGTTCAAGTGCTCGTCGGTCGTCATTGGTGATGAAGAGCGTGATGTCTTCAAACGTCCCGTGACAGACGGCGGAAAGAAATCAAAGGCGGGCCGCTTGAAGTTAATTCGTGCTGCCGACGGACACCTGCGAACCATGCGTGAAAACGAGGAACTGACCTCATCGAGCTTGCTGCAAACGGTCTTTGAAAATGGCCGAGTGATTCGCCAAGACAGCTTCGCAGAGATTCGGTCTCGCGCGGCAGAGGGCATGTGAGATGTCGAATGAAGCCGCTTCCGAACCGCTGCTGCATGTCGTCCTGTATCAGCCGGACATCCCGCAGAACACGGGGAACATCGGCCGAACATGCGTGGCCGTCGGAGCTAAGTTGTGGTTGATTCGTCCACTGGGCTTTCGGCTCGACGAAAAACATCTGCGGCGAGCTGGCATGGATTACTGGCAGCATCTCGATTGGGAGGCGGTCGATTCATGGGAGGAAGTTCGTGAGCGATTGCCTGATCGACGCGTCTGGTGTTTGACAAAATTCGCGACTCGACTGGTGTGGGACGCGAACTTTCAGCGCGGCGACATTTTCCTATTCGGCAGCGAGTCGCGTGGACTGCCAGAATCGATCCGTACACAACATGCCGCGAACAATTTGAAGCTGCCGATGCGCGATGTCGTGCGGAGTCTGAACCTCGCCAGTACCGTGAACACCGTCGTCTATGAAGCTCTGCGCCAGTTGGGTGGCCAAATCGGCTAACGTTTTCGACAGTACGGATTTCTGCGAATTGACAGTGTATTCTGGCAAGGCTAGGGTTCTCCGTACCAATCTGAGGCGAGTGCCTCTCTCGGTTTGCGTTTCTTGCAGGCCGAAAACCGAACGGTGATTCCGAGCGGTGGTAACGTGGGATCAATTTCATGTCTCGGCCACGGATTTCCCTTTCCGCTTTGGATTGGATTTCGATTTTCGCCGAGTAAGCTTGTGTGACCACAAGCGAGGAGTTGCGTCATGGTGAAGGCGGAACTGAAAGTGGTGGGGGGCAAGCAACACGGCTCACTCATTCCGCTTCAGACGAAAAAATTTCTTGTCGGCCGCGAGCAGGATTGCCAATTGCGTCCTTCCAGCGAATCCGTGAGCCGGCATCACTGTGTGTTTACGCTCGACGACTTCAGCGTCCGTGTCCGGGACTTAGGGAGCACGAACGGAACGTTCGTGAATGGGCAACGGGTTCAAGGGCAAGCGATTCTTCAGCCTAGCGACCGCATTCTGATCGGCAAGCTGGAGTTTGAGATTGTCATTCAAGGGGCCGTCGCCGCCGTCCAACATGCGCGAAGCGAAGCCGCGTTGGGATCACTCTCGGATGCTGGTTTCCTATTAAGTGATCTCGCTGAGACGCCAGACGCTGCGCCGGTTAAAACTTCTAATACTTCCGAGACAATGGTTGAGATCGGAGTGACGAAGATCCTCGGCGGAGTCAGCGACGAGACTTCGCACGAAACGGCCGTGATGAGCGCTGATAGCACCACTTTGGTGCCTCCGATCCCAGTACCGGCAACTCCGATCGAGACTGAAACTGCGTTCGATCTTTCACCGAACTCAGCACCTCAGCCGCAATCACCAATGGCTCCCGCGATGGCACCACAGGGAATGCCGATGCCGAACACGGCGATGATGTCCCCGTATGGAATGCCTGGAGCGATGCCGGGTGGATATCCTCAGCAGCCCGCTTATCTACAGGCTCCGTTTGCGAATTACGCGCCACAGTACATGCCGAATCCGTATGGCATGCCGCAGCCCTTCATGCCGCAACCGGGATACATGGACCCGGCTTATCAGCAACAGATGGCCTATCAGCAACAGATGGCTCAGCAGGCGATGATGGCGCTGTATGCCGCTCAGCAGGCTCCAGTGCCGGAAGCTGAAGAAGAGGAGCCGGAAGAAGCGACGTCCAAAGGTATGAAGGTTCCCGCAATCAGCTTGCCGCCTCCGGAAGAAACGGGGGTGAAGCCACCACCCGAGACGCCACCGCCACCACGGACTGAGGGAACCACGGCCGTCATTGCGAAAGAAGTACCCAATCGGCAAGTGGCGGCTGACATTCTCAACAAATTCAAGAACCGTCGATAACGATCGACCGTTGATCTCTGTCGAGTCATTACTTGAAGGAACGCTTCCGTGTCAGAACAGAATCCCGCCGCCGCTGCTGCCGATCAACAACGACGCTACAAAGAATTACTCGACTTGCTCCCGTTGGCGATCACTTTGGCCGGTCTGCCTCGCAGCGAAGGAACTCGGTATTACTCCGAAGAGCAGATGGAACTGCGGGCGAACACGGTGCGTCACGCCTTCAAGTTCG
>JAYVQJ010001031.1:0-16330 GCA_043777235.1 Planctomycetia bacterium | reverse complement strand
CGCTAGCGCGTGCCGGCTCATCAATCTTCACACATGGTGTTCGAATTCCGTGCATCAAGGAATCTAACGATCGGAGGGACTCCGCTGTTGTCATTCGTTGCATGGGCCAGACTCACCCGAACCATCACGGCAACGGCGTCGGCCGATTTCTTCACTTCCACTCGCTGAGAAAACTTCGTGCGAGCCGAGCATAACACGGTTGTGGTAGGACAATGCTCGCAAGAGTCAGTTCTTCGTGACGGCTTCGTCCAAGTTCAGCAGTACTCGCGCGACGAGGGACCATGCGGCGCGTTCGCTGGCGTCTCCGTCGCCGGGTCCGGGTCCGGCGAGCGTGGCGGCGTCGAGTTCTTTGGCGGCGAGGCGTTCTCGTTGAGTCTTGAGGAAGCGGCTCAGCAGCGCGATCTCTTCATCGGTCGGCGGTCGCGTGAGGCAGCGGCGGAAGAGGGCGGAGAGGCGTGCATCGTCGCTGACGGATTGTGAGGCGAAGTGGCGGCCGAGGGCTTGGGAGGCTTCGGTGAAGGTGCTGTCGTTGAGCAGCGTCAGGGCTTGCAGCGGTGTGTTGGAAACTTCGCGGCGGCAGACGCACGCCTCGCCGCTGGGAGCATCGAACGTCGTGAACATCGCGAACGGTGCGGTCCGCTTCGCAAACGTGTAGAGGCTGCGGCGATGCCGATCGAGCCCCTCGCTGACCTTCCAGGCGAGTTGCCCGTAGGTGCCTTCGGTCGTGATGTTCGCTGGCTGCGGCGGAAAGACGCTCGGTCCACCAAGCTTGCGGCCGAGCAGGCCGCTGACGCTCAGCAACGAATCACGCATGGACTCGGCTTCGACTCGGAAGCGGGGCCCGCGCGCGAGCAGTTCGTTGTTCGCGTCCCGTTTCAGCAAGTCCGGCGTGACACGGCTCGATTGCTGATACGTCGCGCTGGTGACGATCAACCGGTGCAGGCGTTTGAGGCTCCACCGTAGACCGGTCACTCCGTGACCGGAATTCGAGTCACGGAGTGACTCGCCTACTTTGGCGAATTCCACCGCCAGCCAATCCAACAACTCGGGATGCGTCGGCAGCGCGCCTTGGAGTCCGAAGTCTTCTTGCGTGCGCACGAGTCCGCGTCCAAAGAGCGCCGCCCAATGGCGATTGACGGTGACTCGCGCCGTCAGTGGATTGTTCGGCAAGACGAGCCAGCGAGCCAGCGCGGAGCGGTCGTGATTCCAGTTTTCCGGTAACTGCGGCAGGAACGCCGGGACTGCTGGTTCGACTTGTTCCTTCGGTTGGAGGAATTCACCTCGATGATGCCGATGCGTCGGACGCGGATTGAGCATGTCGGGCCACTCTTGCATCACCAGCGATGTCGGCAGAGTTGGGCGTTGTGTACGTAAAGTCTCAATCGCTTGCCGCTCAGCGTCCATTTCGGGGGCGTTCGCGGCGAAAAGCTGTTGGATACTCTTCAACTCTTGTCTTGTCCGAATTCCACTCCATGAATTCTTTTTCTCCAAATGCCGTTCGATCGCGAAGGCGACGTCCTGTGCTGCAATTGGTATCTCGACCGCGCGTGGATCGTCCGTCACAGAGATGCGGAACTTACCAAGCCCGGCGGCGTAGTAGCGTTCGAACAACATTCGCAATTGGAGCGGGCCTGTGATCTTGAGCGGCTCGGCCAATTGAAAAATTGCGGAGTGCAGTTTGCCTTGGCCGCCGTTGATCGACCAACCCGTTTGTTTGTTGTCATCGAGCGCGGCCATCGCATTGCTGTTGCCGCTGGCGAAACTTTGCGTCGCCCGCGCGAACCGATGCTTCGTCGCCGTCTTCGGGTCGTCACCGACGGCCAGTTCAATATCGCTCAAGAAAAAATCGCCATGCGGTCCTTCGTAATAAACTCGGCCGGGGCCGTGCTTCGGCAGCCGATCGTCGGGACGCACGAGGAGACGAATGGCAACAATCTCCTTCAGTTCCGTTTTCCAGGTCACCTCATACAAGTCGCTCTTCGACATGTCGCCCCGAACGAAGACCGTGCTGCCATCTTCGATCGTCAATTGCGGCAAGTTGCTCGTTGCGGAAACGATTCGAACATCTTCCCAGCGAACCAAAGACTTCTGCGGCTCGTTCAGCCACGCCTGGAACTTTTGATTGAAGTGTTGTTTCCGGCGTTCCTCTTCTGAGCCGCTCGATGGATTGCGCCGGCCAAGGCTGATCCGAAATTTGCCGAGCGTGTGATTCATGCCATGCTGTTGTTCGAGCTTGATCGTCCAGCGCGCGGTCTTGTCGGCGAAGCCCGCCGGCTGTGCGAGCACAAACGTCGCGTTCCGATTGACGTTCCAAGTGCCGGGACCGTGAATTGCCCAGCCTCCGGTCTTGACGTTGCCATCGATCGCCTGAGTAACCGCGAACTGATCCTGCGAGAAATCGGCGGTGGCACGAGTGAACTTCAATGGTTGAGTTTCACCTGGAACGTCGCGGGCTGCGACGCTCGCAGTGATCTCGCTCAAGACAAAATTGCCGTGAGGCGTGCGGCCGGGGCCTTTGCTCGGCAGCTTGTCGTCGATTAACGCTTCGAGCCGGATCGCGGCGACGTCTTTCAAATCGCTGTCGAGTTGAATTTCATAGGAATCCGTTTCGGGATTCGTACCGCTGAGGAAGACGCTCGCGTCCGATTGAACCTCGGCGGTTGCGCCGCTGGTGGTCTTCACGGCGATCGGTTTGAGCGGCGTCCACGTGAACTCATCGGGCAGCGGGAATCGATTCGGCAGATCGGCTTCCAACTCTGCAATGCGACGGTCGATCTCGGTTTGCTTCGCGACGAGTTCGGGAATCGGGATGTCGAACTCCGGCTCGTCGGCGTTGTTGAGCAAGCCGAAGAAACGGTAGTAATCGGTATGCGTGATCGGGTCGTACTTGTGCGTGTGACATTGAGCGCAGCCGATCGTCAATCCCAGCCAGACTGAGCCGGTCGTCGCGACGCGGTCAGTCATTGCGTGGAAGCGGAACTCGAGCGGGTCGATGCCTCCCTCTTCGTTGAGCATCGTGTTGCGGTGGAAGCCGGTGGCGATCCGTTGCTCGACGGTCGCGTTGCGTCGCATGTCACCGGCGAGTTGGTCGATCGTGAATCGATCGAACGGCATGTCAGCGTTGATTGCGTTGATGACCCAATCGCGATACGGCCAGACGGAACGTGCCCGGTCCTTCTCATAGCCATTCGTGTCAGCGTACCTGGCGAGGTCCAACCAGCGCCGCGCCCAACGCTCGCCGTAGGTCGGCGACGCGAGCAGTCGATCGACGAGACGCTCGTAGGCATCGGGTGACGGATCGTTCACGAACTCATCGACCTCGGCCGGTGTCGGTGGGATGCCGATCAAGTCGAGAAACACTCGCCGCGCGAGCGTGTAGCGATCTGCTTGCGGAGACGGCTTGAGTCCTTCGGCTTCCAACCGCGCGAGCACGAAGTGGTCGATGCCGTTACGCGGCCAGTTCGTGTTGCGGACTTTCGGCAACGCGGGCCGCTTTGGTGCGACGAATGCCCAATGCGGCCGATACTCCGCGCCGGCGGCGATCCAGCGCTTGAGGATGTCGCGCTGCTCAGCGGTCAGTTCCAACTTCGTCGAAGCGGGCGGCATTTTTTCTTCGGAGCTGTCTGGCAGGTTGATGCGGCGGAGCAATTCTCCGGCGTCCGATTTGCCAGGAATGATCGCAACCTTGCCGCTGTCGGCCGCTTTGATCGCGGCGTCGCGGACGTCGAGTCGCAGGCCGCTCTGTCGCTGGCCTTCGTCGGGGCCGTGACACTTGAAGCAGTACCGCGACAAGATCGGCCGGACTTCACGTTCAAACGACGGCGCGTCGGCCGCGCGTGCGTGCGTCAGGGCAAAGCTGAGACACAACATCATCCAGCCAGCGAATCGGCTTTGTTTTAAGGACATTCGATCGACCCCCTCGATTTGGTTCCGGTTTACTCACGGTAAGTTTCTCTCGTTCCGCGAGCAACTCGTTCCGCAAAGGAACGTCGGCAGATCTCACGCAGAGGCGCAGCGATCGCAGAGGTTTTGGCCTGTTGTTTCGGTCTTCCTCCGCGAACTCCGCGCCTCTGCGTGAGATCCTGTCTTCTGTTGCATGGGATCGCCACGAAGTCCGAGCGTCTGGGCTTTGACGCTTGTTTGCGAGCGGCGATTGCGACCGGCTACGCTACGTCCCTCACGATTTGCGGATTTGATTCACTGACTTGGAACTGGGAACCATGCAATTTGAAACGAAGTGCGTTCACGTCGGAGTCGATAAGGACTCGACGTTTAATAGCTGCATCACGCCGATTTATCCGACCTCGACGTTCCGCTGGGTCGATTTGGAAACCAACAAAGGCTTCGACTACACGCGGTCGGGCAATCCAACTCGGCAAGCGTTAGAGCAGAGCATCGCGGCGCTCGAAGGAGGCATCGACTGCAAAGCGACCAGCACCGGGATGTCGGCGATCACCTGCGCGATGTACTTGTTCAAGCCGGGGGACCACATCATCTCCGGACATGATATTTACGGCGGCACGTTTCGGCTGTTCTCCAAGGTGCTGACGGAATACGGGCTGACGTTCTCATTCGTGAACATGAGCGATCCCGCCAACGTGCGAGCCGCTCTGACGCCGCAGACAAAGGGCATTTGGATCGAAACGCCCAGCAATCCGCTGCTGAATTTGGTGGACTTGGCAGCGGTCACTTCGATTGCGCAAGAGGCCGGAGCCATCACGATCGCGGACAACACGTTTCTGTCGCCGTACCTGCAACGACCGTTTGAGTTCGGCGTGGACGTCGTCGTGCATTCGACGACGAAGTATCTCAACGGGCACTCCGACGTCGTCGGCGGAGCGGTGGTGACTCGCCATCAGGCTCATGCAGAACGGATTGCGTTTATGCACAACGCGCTCGGCTTGGCGTGCTCGCCATTTGATGCCTGGCTAGTGCTGCGCGGCATCAAGACGCTCGGGCCGCGAATGGAGGCTCACCAGCGCGGGGCGATGGCGGTCGCCAAAATGCTGGCGGAACATCCGAAAGTGGAGCGAGTTTATTTTCCGGGCCTGCCGACTCATCCGCAGCACGAATTGGCGAAACGGCAGCAGCGCGGATTCGGAGCGATGCTGAGTTTCGACATCAAAGGCGGTCGCGCTCAGGCCGAAAAGATGATGATGCAGACAAAACTCTTTCAAATGGCCGAATCGTTGGGAGGCGTCGAATCATTGATTGCTTATCCGGTCACGATGAGCCACGCTTCGATGACACCGGAAGCTCGCACTGCGGCAGGCATCTCCGAGAAAACGATTCGTTTGTCCGTCGGGATCGAGAGCCCGGACGATTTGATGGATGACCTGCGGCAAGCACTGGACCATGCGTAGTACCCGCTTGTGGGCACCGAGTCGGCCCCGATAGAATCTCGTTCGACATCACAAATCAACACGCCAGGAGAATGCACCGTGCATGTGGAAATCACTTGCCGCCACGGGCACGTCAAAGATGACGTGCGGGCCTACATGGCCGAGAAGGTCGAAAAGCTGCTGACCTACTTTGAGCGGATCACCGCGATCAACGTGACGATCAGCTTCGAGAACAGCCACGCCAAAGTCGAAATCCTCGTCGATGCCGAGCATAAGCATGACTTCGTGGCTCACGACGAAGATGCTGAAGCTCAAATCGCGTTCGACCGAGCGCTGCACAAGATCGAGCAGCAAATTCACAAGTACAAAGAAAAGGTGCAGAATCACCACCGGCACGAACCGGCCAAGAAATTGGCCGACGAAGAGTGATTCCAGAAACGGTTGTTCTGCGTCGCACAGGTGACTCGCTGACTGAGTTCGCGCGAGATCAAGTCAGGTGAGTTGTCTGCTCGGCGTTTTTTGAGGAGTGTCTTTCATGAAGTTGATGGACTTTGTCGTGTCCAGTGCGATCGTCCCGGACTTGCAGGTGACGAACAAAGAAGGCGCGATTCGTGGTTTGGTCGGTGCGCTCAAAGCGGCGGGAGTCGTCGCTGCCGACAGTGAAGATGGAATTGTTGCAGCGATTCTGAAGCGTGAAGAACTCGGCTCGACGGGCATCGGCAACGGTGTGGCGGTCCCGCACACGAAGCATGCTTCGGTCGGGAAATTGGTGGCAGCCGTCGCGTTGGTGAAAGATGGCGTGGACTTTCAAAGCCTCGACGGCAAGCGGGTTCACATCATGTTCTTGCTGGTCTCGCCGCCGGATCGGCCGGGCGATCATCTGCGTGGGCTGGAAAACATCTCTCGTCATCTTCGGAATCAGGACTTCTGCAACTTTCTGAAGCAGGCGACGACCAAGGAGGACGTGATCTCGGCGCTGACCGATGCTGATAACAATCAGCTCGGCTGACCGCTTCCGGCAAGGCACCTTGGAACGAACTGATGGGTGGAGAATCCGTCTCGCAAACCGTGACTGTCCGGCTAGAACACGGCCTGCACTTGGTGCCGTGCTCGCGGCTAGTGAAGCTCGCGAATGGCCTGAGTTGCGAGGTACGCCTGCGCAACGGTTCGAAGCTCGCCGATGTGAAGAACATCTTCGACCTGATGGGGATGGCCGACTTCGGCGATCAGCTCGAAGTGATCGCGTCCGGTGACGGAGCCAGCGACGCGGTCGCTAAAATCGTGCAGTTGTTCGAGTCGAACTTTTCCGAATAGGCCATCATCGCGGATATTCGGTGGCCTGGCCCTCGCGCTTTTGAGCGAATCTGTCCTCGGTGAGTTGCACTGTTCGTCGAGTGGCTTTGTGATGGTGCGGCTTGAGCGGCCTGTGGAATAGCAGAGATGAAGTAACCCGAAGCGTGAGCGAGGGGCGGTTTTCTCGGAGAGTGCGCGATGCGACGCACCCTCGCTCACGCCTCGGGTTGGTGCGTTCGTGAGGATCAGAGGTTTTCGTGGGCAACATGTTGGTCAAACGCGGGATTGCGGTGTCGCCGGGAGTGGCGATCGGGCCTGCGGTGTTGTTTGGGGCCGAGATCTTCAAGGTTCAACGGCACTACACCAGCAAAGCGGAGATTGATGCCGAGATCGCTCGTTTCCATGCGGCACTCGACGCCGTTTGCGTTGACATCGAGGAAAACCAGCGAGTCGCGACCGAACGTCTCGGTAAGGAATACGGGGCGATCTTCGGGGCTCATGTGCTGATGGCTCGGTCGCCGGAATTGGTTGGCGAGATCGAGCGACTGGTTCGTGACGAGACGAACACGCCGGAGCGCGCGTGCGACATCGTGCTCAACAAGTACGCGAAGCTCTTTTCAGATCTCGGCAGCCGCTATCACGCCGAGCGGGCACAGGACATCTACGACCTGAAGAATCGCTTGCTGCGGCAATTGCTCGGCAAACGGCGGCAGGAACTGTCGGATCTGTCCGAACCGGCGATCATCCTCGCGCACAACTTGACGCCCAGCGAGACGGCGAATCTCAAAAAGGAGTTCGTGCTCGGCTTTGCGACGGAAGTCGGCGGGCCGACGAGTCACACGGCGATCCTGGCGGGAGCTCTCGAATTACCGGCGGTTGTCGGCGTTGGCGATTTTCTGTCCGAGATCAACAGCGGCGACATCGTCATCATCGACGGCGATCGGGGCGAGGTCATCGTCAACCCGATCGAGTCGGTGATCGCGGAGCGGCGTGAAGCTCAGAAGAAGAGTGACGCGAATTACGCAGCTCTGGAATGCGAACGAACCGCCGAGCCGATCACGGCCGACGGCGAGCGCATTCAACTGCTCGGCAACATCGAGTTCCCGACCGAGGCGGAGCATTGCCTCGAACGCGGGGCCGACGGGATCGGGCTGTATCGCACCGAGTTCTTGTATCTCGGCCGCGATGTCGAGCCTTCCGAAGAGGATCACTATCAGGCGTACTGTCACGTCATCGAAGCGCTCGGCGGTCGCGAGTGCGTGATCCGCACGCTGGACCTCGGAGCGGACAAAATCCCGACGGTCAACGGCATCATTGCGGAGGTTCCGAATCCGGCTCTCGGACTGCGCAGCATCCGGTTGAGTTTGCAGTACATCGAAGGTTTCAAGACGCAACTGCGGGCGATCCTGCGAGCGGCGGCGAAGGCTCCGGCTGGCAGCGTAAAGATCATGTTCCCGCTGATTTCCTCACTGTACGAGTTCCGTCAGGCCAAAATGGTGGTCCGCGATGTGATGGATGACCTCGAAGAATCCGGCGTACCGTTTCAGCGCGACGTTCCGCTGGGAATGATGGTTGAAGTCCCCTCGGCGGCGATTCTTGCGGATCACTTTGCGACCGAAGTCGATTTCTTCTCCATTGGCACGAACGACCTAATCCAATACACCCTCGCCGTGGACCGTGGCGATCCGGCGGTCTCCAGCCATTACCGAACCGGCGACCCCGCGATCTTGCGAATGATCCGCATGGTTGTGGACGCCGCCGACAAACCCGATCGCAAAATTCCAGTGACCGTCTGCGGTCAAATGAGTTCTGATCCGAAGTTTCTCCCACTCCTGATCGGCTTGGGGATTCGACGAATCAGTGTCACACCGCATTCGATCCCCGAACTGAAGGCTGTCATCCGGCGGCTGACCGTTCCGAAATCCAAGGACATCGCGACTCACGCCGAATGGCTTGGCCTTTCACGCGGAGTCGACAATTACCTGCAAGGCGAACTTTCCAAAATCTGTCCGCAGCTTGGCCATTAACCCGCAACCGGGAGGGCCACCGCCGAGCAACGACAGCGTGGGTTGGGCACTCCCGCCTGGCCACAAACACCGAACACATTTTCTCAAAAGAAGACGAGCATGATTGCTCGTCGTACTGGATTCACTAGGGTGCGTGCTCGTTCTCAAGGCGTCTGTGTTTTGCCGAGATCGGCCGTGGCTGAAAAGCTGACGGCGATGATGGCTTCGGAAGTCGTGACTTCCCGTTCCGCGCTTGGTCGCGGCGGAAGCGGACTCCTCCGCGAGCTAGCAGTGTCTCTCGGCGAACACCCCTGCCCCGCGTTGCCGACCCTGCTCGATGGCCCGATAAGTTCGTCCGACAAACGAACGCCGAGGCCAAATCGCCGAACACCGCTCGCCGTCTCGCGTGTCTGTTACGCGAGCGTTTCTCGACGAGCCAGCCAACGTTCTGACGGACACGCTCGTCCGTCTCAGGCATTCGAGCAGGTCGCCACACAAGGCAGGACCACAACGCTGACCGATCTCACGAGCAGTCGCACCCGCAGAACTCAAAGGGTGCTCTATGAAGAAAGAAATGCTCGTCAATGTGATGCAGCCGGAAGAAAGCCGCATCGCGATTATTGAGGACGGAACGCTCGAGGAGCTGTACGTCGAACGCCACAGCGTCGAAAGCTTCGCTGGCAACATCTACAAAGGTCGGGTCGTCAACATCGAGCCGAGTATTCAGGCTGCGTTCGTCGATTTCGGCGTCGGCCGCAACGGTTTCCTGCACGTCAGCGACGTCGAATACCAGTACTACAAGCATCTCGTCCCTGAACGCGATGAAGGGGGCAACGGCCGAGGCGGACGGCCCTTCAACGAACGCAGCGTCCGCAACAAACCGCCGATTCAGAACATTCTCAAACGCGGTAGCGAAGTGCTCGTGCAGGTCATCAAAGAGGGAATCGGCACGAAAGGCCCGACGCTCTCGACGTACATCAGCATCCCCGGCCGTTACCTCGTGCTGATGCCCGGCCTCGCGCGAGTTGGTGTCAGCCGCAAGATCGAAGACGACGACAGCCGCCGCAAAATGAGGAAGATTCTCAACACGCTGCAGCCGCCGCCGGGCTTGGGCTTCATCATCCGCACCGCCGGACTTGAACGGGATGCCGCCGATCTGCAACGCGACCTCGACTACCTCGTCCGCTTGTGGAAAGTGCTCGTTCGCCGAGTTCAGAAATATCACTCCCCCGTCAGCATCTACGAAGACAGCGACTTGATCATCCGCACGATGCGCGACATCTATCGCGACGATGTCGAATCCGTCTGGATTGACGAGCCGAAGATGTTCGAGCGTGCGAAAGAGTTCATGACCGTGATCTCCCCCGATCACGCCGAACGGGTCAAGCAATACACCGGCAAGGACTCGATCTTCCACCACTACAACATCGAAGACGACATCGCTCGCATCCACGAACGGCATGTGCCGCTCAAAGGTGGCGGGTCGATCGTCATCGACCAAACGGAAGCCCTCGTCGCGATCGACGTCAACAGCGGCAACTTCCGCTTCGACGACAACGCCGAGGAAACCGCCTACCAGATGAACCTTCGCGCCGCCGAAGAAATCTGCCGGCAGCTTCGACTCCGCGATCTCGGCGGCGTGATCGTCAACGACTTCATCGACATGCGTGACGAGCGTCATCGCCGCGGTGTCGAACACCACTTTCGCGACCTGCTCCGCCGCGACCGAGCCCGTACGAAGGCGCTCCGCATCAGCCCGTTCGGCCTGATCGAAATGACTCGGCAGCGTATTCGTCCGTCGCTTCGCCGCAGTGTGTTTGAGAACTGCCCCTGCTGCGCTGCCGTCGGTCTCGTCAAAACCGCCGAGAGCGTTGCCATCGAAGTTATGCGACTCTTGATGACCGTCGCTCAACGCGAAGGGGTCCGCAAAATCAGCATCGAGGTCTTTGAGCGGGTTGCCAACTACCTCAACAATCGCCGTCGCCGCGAAATCAACCAACTGGAGGACGCCGGCGGCCTCACGATCACGATCAACGCCCGAACCGACGTTTCTCCCAACCATCTCGATTGCCAGACTCAGGACGACTCCGGCAACGTCACCAAGATTCCCGTGGGGATTGACTCGAAATCACGATAGGCCCCGGCTATAGTCCCGGACCTTTTCCCGCCCGTTAGCCCGAGTTTTGAGGAATTTCCGAGCCATGTTCGCGTACATCGAAAACGGCAGCCACCAATACCGAGTTTCCAGCGGCGATACTTTGCTGATCGACTTCATGGACACCGCGAAAACCGGCGATCCGGTCACTTTTGACAAGGTTCTGCTCGCCAACGGCGGCGGGGCAAGCATTGTCGGTGCTCCAGCGATCTCTGGAGCCAGCGTCACTGCGGAAATCGTCGAGCCTTTGGTCAAAGGTCCGAAGCTCGAAATCCAAAAGATGCGCCGCCGCAAGAACTACCGCAGACACACCGGCCATCGCCAAGGCTACACCCAGGTGAAGATCACCGGCATCAACGTCCCTGGCCTGCAAATCGTCGAGACGGCTCCGGCCACGGGTGCCTAATCGAATCGCGAAATCATGTGAAAACCCGGTCTTTTGCCGGGTTTTTTCATGCGCGGAGGTTTGCTCGCTGCGATCAAAATCGATCTCGGAAAGACTTCATCGACGAGTAGCTTTTCATCATTCTTTCAATTTTTCTGAACTCGCTAAGCCTGCATCTCGCCGACAGGTTACGGTCACGAAGATTCCAATTTTGGACCTTCTTGAAGAATTCATCACCTTGACAATCTGGCCTGCCGATTTATATTTCCGATCCGGTTTGCATCACTAGATGCGGGGCCTGAAACGTCTTGGCCCCACAATTAGTAGTGGTCCAGTTCTCGTTGAGCCGTCAGTTCTCGGCGGCTTGAAAATCGCTTTTTCTCGGCAATTTCCTTGGCAAGAGGTCGCTTCGAGCGGGTCATGAGGCCCCGGCTCCCCTTGTTCTCTTCCACCCCCGTTGAAGGAGTGCATGATGCACGACGCCAACACGCTTTTGGATGCTGACTACCTTTCCGCTTCGGCCACCCGTTCGCACAATGGGAACGGTCATGGAGGCAACGGACAGATGACTCGCGAAACAGTACGCACTACACCGGCCGCACCCGCGCCGCACTTCACTCCGCAAACGACGCCGATGAAGATCGCTCCGCACTTCTGCCCGGCGAACGTCGATCCATTCTCGACCACCGAGTGGGACTACCGCACGGCTGCGATCAAAGACGAGAACGGCAAAGTGTTGTTCGAGCAGACCAACTGCGAAGTCCCCAAGGACTGGTCTCCGCTCGCGACGAACGTCGTCGTCAGCAAGTACTTCTACGGCGAGCCGGGCACCCCGGAACGCGAGACCAGCGTCCGACAAGTGATTCATCGAGTCTCGCGCACGATCGCTGATTGGGGCATCAAGGACGGTTACTTCGCGACCCCCGCCGACGGCGAGACGTTCTATCGGGAGCTGACTTGGCTCTGCTTGCATCAGCACGGCTGCTTCAATTCGCCGGTATGGTTCAACGTCGGACTTTATCACCAGTACGGCGTCAAAGGCTCGCAAGGCAACTATCGTTGGGACGTCGAAACGCAGTCGATTCGTCGGCCCGACACGCCGTATGAGTTCCCGCAAGGTTCGGCCTGCTTCATTCAGTCGGTCGAAGACAACATGGAAGACATCATGCGTCTCGCTCGCAGCGAGGCGATGTTGTTCAAGTTCGGTTCGGGCACCGGCACCGATCTCTCCACGATCCGCTCTTCCAAAGAGAAGTTGTCGGGCGGCGGAGTCCCATCCGGGCCATTGTCGTTCATGCGGGTCTATGACCAGATCGCAGCGGTCGTGAAGTCCGGTGGAAAGACTCGCCGAGCCGCCAAGATGCAGAGCATCAAAGACTGGCATCCTGACGTGATGGAGTTCATCCAGTGCAAGTCAAAGGAAGAGCGGAAGGCTCGGATATTGATCGACTCCGGCGAGTACGAATCGAACTTCAACGGCGAAGCGTACAGCTCGATCATGTTCCAGAACGCGAATCTGTCGGTGCGGCTCAGCGATGAGTTCATGCAGTCCACGCTCGAAGGCAAGAAGTGGCGGACGCATTGGGTCACCGACGCGAGCAAGGCCGGCCCGGAATACGACGCTAAGTACATGATGCGGGAGATGGCGTCCGGCACATGGCTCTGTGGCGATCCCGGCGTGCAGTACGACACGACAATCAATCGCTGGCACACTTGCTCGAACACGGGGCGGATCAACGCCAGCAATCCGTGCTCCGAGTACATGTTCCTCGACGACACGGCCTGCAACCTGTCGAGCATCAACCTGCGAAAATTCTCTCGCGAGGGGAATCGCTTCGACATCGACGGCTTCCGCCGAGCTTGTGCGATCTTCATCACCGCTCAGGAAATCCTCGTCGATCACGCCAGCTATCCGACTCCAGCCATCGCCGAGAACAGCCATTTGTTCCGGCCGCTGGGTCTCGGCTACGCGAACCTTGGCAGCTTGCTGATGTCGTGGGGCATTCCGTACGACAGCGATTCTGGTCGCGGCATCGCGGGATCGATCACGGCGTTGCTCAACGGTCAGGCGTACCTCACGAGCAGTCGCATCGCCAGCAGTCTCGGCCCGTTCGCCGGCTATGCCGAGAACGAGCAACCGATGCTCCGCGTGATGTCGATGCACCGTGAGGCGGCGTATCGCATTGACCCGACCTGTCCTGATTATCTGCGTCAGGCGGCTCAGCAAGTTTGGGATGACTGCCTCGATTCGGGCCGCAAGTACGGCTATCGAAACGCTCAGGCGACGGTGCTCGCGCCGACTGGCACGATCGCGTTCATGATGGATTGCGACACGACCGGCATCGAGCCGGACATCGCACTCATCAAGTACAAGCAGCTCGCTGGCGGCGGCATGATGAAGATCATCAACCGCACCGTACCGACCGCACTGAAGTCGCTCGGTTACGATCAGCCGCAGATCGAAGGCATTCTCGATTACCTCGATAAGAACGACACGATCGAGGGTGCTCCGCTGTTGAAGGACGAGCACTTGCCGGTCTTCGACTGTGCGTTCAAAGCTCCCAAGGGATTTCGGACGATCAACTGGCGCGGGCACATCAAGATGATGGCCGCCGCTCAGCCGTTCCTGAGCGGAGCGATCTCGAAGACCGTCAACATGCCGGCCGATTCGACGGTCGAGGACATCGAGAGCGCCTACATCGAAGGCTGGAAGGTGGGCCTCAAGGCACTCGCGATTTATCGCGATGGCTCGAAGCAATCGCAGCCGCTGAACACATCAAAAGAAGGGGACAAGAAGAAGGCCGACGGCACCGTCGAAGAGGTTCCCGGTCGTCCGATTCGTCGTCGCTTGCCGGCCACTCGGCAGTCGATCACGCACAAGTTCAGCGTCGGTAATCACGATGGCTATATCACGGTCGGCCTGTTCGAGGACAACACTCCCGGCGAACTCTTCATCACGATGGCCAAAGAAGGGAGCACGATCGGCGGCCTGATGGACGTCATCGGCACGCTCACTTCGATGGGCCTGCAATACGGAGTGCCAGCGCAAGTCTTCGTCGAGAAGTTCTCGCACAGCCGCTTCGAGCCGAACGGCTGGACAAAGAACGCAGACATCCCGCACGCCAAGTCGGTGGTTGATTACATCTACCGCTGGCTCGGCATGGAGTTCGTCCCCGGTTATCGCGAAGCCAACAGCCCGCGGTTCAACGGCAACAACGGACATGGCAACGGCCACGCCCCATCAGCGCCGACCGCTGACACCGTCGCCAAAGAGCTGAACACGTTGATCGAGACGCACATCAACGGGACCAGTTCGACGTTCAGCGCCCCATCTGGAACAGTCAGCACTCCGGTGAATCGTGATGAGCTGTTCAAGGGCTTCCAAAGCGACGCCCCTGCCTGCGACAGTTGCGGATCCATCACCGTCCGCAACGGCAACTGCTACCTCTGCCACAACTGCGGAGCCAGCATGGGCTGTTCGTAGTTTTGGGAGGTTGGGCATTCTTGCCCGACCAACCGAACACAAGACGGGCAAGAGTGCCCATCCTCCAGAACACGCGGATGCTGCTGACGGAGCAGCTCATCCTGGCATCGAGCACCCCGGTCCAATCAGGAGGGACCGGGGTGCTTTCTTTGTCGTCGGACACGACTTTGGCCATCCGGACCTTCACAGGTATTCCATCCGATTGAGCATCTCTTCCGCTGTGACGCTCTTCACGAACTTCGTGACGCGACGGATTTTCTCTCCGATTGAACAGCGTTGGTCAGCGATGACGATGATTCCGGAGTGTTCGGTGTCTTGCTCCAAGTGTTCTCGATGGAGCCGAGCGAAATCACCGACGTTGAACGTGTAAATCGTGCGCCGCAAGCTGATCGCCGTCACAAATTGCTCGGCATCGGTCGCTCCCAACCGATTCGCCTCAACGGTCGTGAGCACATCAATCGCGCGAGCGCGAAGTCCCTTCACCACGGCGTCTTCGCCAGCGTCTTCATCCACATAAAGACGCACTTCGCTCATTACCGGTCGCCTGCATCATCGGCATTGGACTTCAGTTCGTCGTACTCGGCGTCTGCGGCGGCGAGTTCTGCGTCGATCTCAACTCGGTTGGCGTGGTAGCAGGCCAACGCCGCATAGATTTGTCCGAGCGACAAGTGCGGATAAGTCCGAGCGATCTCATCGGGATCCTGTCCCTGCTGATACAGAGTCGCGATTCGATGCACCGTGATCCGCGTCCCGTCAATTCGTAGTCTCCCACCACAAACGTCTGGCGAGCTCACAAGCATGGTGTCCAAGGCGGTCATCACAACTCAGTCTCCAAGAAGGCTCGAACGACCGGCAATCTACACGACCGCCCGACAGTTGCGTACCGTCCTGCTGATTTTGGAGAGCATGTCTCGCAGTTGCTGAGGGGAATTGTGGCAATCCGAGACTCGCGCTCACTTCGCCGCCAACTGTTCTTTGATGAACTCGAGCGCTCGCGCGTTGACCTCGGCGTTGCGTTTCGGATCGCCGTCGCGGAGGCCGTGTTCGGCACCTTGGACGGTGAGCAGTTCGTGTTTCACGCCGTGCTTGGTCAGTTCCTTGGCCATGTCGATCGAGCAGAAGTACGGGACGTCGGTGTCTTCGGTCCCGTGGACCATCAGGATCGGCGGGTAGTCGCGCGTGATTTGTTTGACCGGGCAGAAGCGGTCCAGTTTGCCGGGTTCTTTCCACGCGTCGATGCCGGTGACGCCCAGCGACCAGCCGCCAGTTTGTCGCAGGTGGCGATAGTAGCCGCCGCGAGCTTTTCCCTCGGCGGGGTCGTCGGTGTTCGTGAGTACCTTGCCATTTTTGTTGACGCCCGCGAGCGCTTCCTCGCGCGGGACGGGAACACCGTGATGAGTGGACTTCGCGCGAGTCCACTCGCCGTCGATTTCGCCGTAGCCCCAATAGGCCACGAGCGCCGTCGGCTTCGGCTTCACGATCGCGCCGGAAAGCATCGTCAAGAACCCGCCCGCCGAGCCGCCGGTCACGACGATGCGGCTGGTGTCGGCGTGAAACAGTTTCGGGCCTTGCTCGTGCAGCCAGCGGAAGGCGTCCTGCAAGTCCTCGGCGATCTGCGGCAGCTTCACTTCCGGAGCCAACCGATAATCGAGCGACACGAACACG
>JAYVQJ010001030.1:0-16346 GCA_043777235.1 Planctomycetia bacterium | reverse complement strand
CCGCCGACGCCGATTCCGCCACCGCGATTGTGCCCCTCGTTGCCCGTCACGATGCTGTCGGTGATGGTGAGAGCGGTTTGAGCTGTCGCCAGGTTGTTGTTAATTCCGGCACCGCGCCCGCCGATGTTATCCCGCACCGTGACGTGGGACAGCGTGACCACCGCATTGCGGGCTGAATTGTTATCGCCGATCGCTTGAATGCCACCGCCGTCCTCACCGTTCGCCCAGGCGTTGCCGTGCTGAATCGTGAGCGCACGAAACGTGGCGCTAGCACCGGGCAGAACCTCGAACACGCGGTCGATGCCGGATGCCGCTGAGGCACCCGCTTGAATGATCGTACTGTCCATTCCGGCTCCGACGATCGACAGGCTGCTGGTGATGTCCAAGTCGCCAGTCAGCCCCGCGTTTTCACCTCGCCCGGCGATCGTCAGCGTGTATGTTCCAGCGGGCAGATTAATGATGTCCGCCCCTGGATTCGCATTGGCAAACACAATCGCTTCGCGCAGGCTGATGTTGCCGTCGTAGGGGTCGATCACGTCGGCGGTGGTCGTCACCACCAAGCTCGGCGTTTCTTGATTGTTCAGCGAGAAGTTGGCCGAAGACGCGCCGGCAGCGCTGGCCGTCACGGAGTAGTTCGCTCCAATCGTGCCGTTCGCCGTGGCCGTCACGCTGGCGGTGCCATCGCCGACAATCGTTGCGGGCGATCCAGTGAGTGTTGCCGACGCACCGGAACCCGGCGCGGTGAAGATGATCTTGCCGCCGGCAACCGGTTCGCCGAAGCCGCTGGAGACGGTCGCCACCAGCGGTGCCGAGAAAGCCGTGTTGATCGGAGTGCTCTGGTTGTTGCCGCTCGTGACAGCGATGCTGAAGCCACGCGATTCGAAAGCGCCGATGTCAGTCGCTCCGACTCGGCTGACACCGCGCTGATCGGTGGTCGGCGTACCGGTGCTTGTGCCGGCGTTGATGGCCGGGCTGCCGGGCAAAAGAGACAGCGTCTGCGTCGCGCCACCATTGTTCTGCAGCAAACCAAGTAATGGGTCGATCGGAGTGCCGGAGGTTCCCACTTGATTGCCATTGGTTCCCGCGCCGATGCCAGTCATTCCCGTGCCGTTCCCGACGAGATTGAACGAACTACTGCCGGCCACTGCTCCAACGATGTCGCTGCGGGTGGTGACCACCACGATCCCATTACCGGCGACGATCGTGTTTTTCAAAACGTCATCGCTGGCGTCTCCCGAGGTGGAAATTCCACCGCCATTCCCCGCCGCTCCGTTCGCCGCGCCATGATTACCGCCGACTCCGAAATCACCGGTCGTGTTGCCGGTGATGGTGCTGTTCGTAATGGTCATCGCGGCGGAATTCATCAGACCACCGCCAGCGCCGCCATTGCCGCCAACGCTACCGGAATTGCCGCCATTGCCGCCGTGTCCACCGCGGCCGGTCGCGTTTCCTGAAACCGTACTGTTGCTCAACGTCACCGTGCCCGAATTGAAAACGCCGCCGCCAGCACCCCCGTTGCCCGCACTTCCCGCATTGGCATAGTTGTAATAGCTACGACCGCCCATTCCGCCGGTCCCGGTGGTGTTTCCTGAGATGGTGCTGCTGAGCAAAGTCAGCGTGCCGCTATTGAAGACGCCTCCGCCCGATCCACCATCGCCGCCAGTTCCACCCAGATTTGTCCCAAAGCCACCTTCGCCTCCGCTGCCCGTCGAATTACCAGAGACGGTGCTATTCATCAACGAGAGTGTTCCCGTGTTGAAGATTCCGCCGCCGTCACCACCCGCGATTCCGTTGTAGCCACAGCAGTCATTTCCATGAGCGCCCGCGTCAGTCTGGTTGCTTGAGATCGTGCTGTTGTTGATCTGCACCGCGCCGCCGTCATTGGCCAGGCCACCGCCGCTGGTCATTGAGCTATTGCCGGTGATCGTGGTGTCGTTGATGGACAGCGTGCCGCCCAAGTTAAACACGCCGCCGCCAGGACCACATGACGAGTTATTGCTGAGCACGCTGTTGGACAGCGTCAGATTCTCGGCGTTGTAAATCGCTCCCCCGGCAACTCCTCCCACGACCTCACCGTTGCTGAGCGTCATCCCGCTGATGATCACGGACTGCGTCGTCGCTCCCGCAGAGTCATCGACCAGAAAGATTCTGGACGCATGGTTGCCATTGATGGTCAACAACGTCGCGCCCGGTCCCGTGATCGTGACGCTGCTGCTGAGCGTGAGTTGACCCAGCGTCAGCGTGATCGTGGCAGGGCCACCCGACGTCAACGCAGACGCGAAGGTGATCACGTCCGATCCGGGACGAGCGCCGGCAATCGCGATGGCTTCTCGAAGACTCAGATCAGCGGCATTGAATACATCCAGTTCATCGTCGGTGGTTGTGACTACCAGACCCAATGACTGAGACTCAACGGCTCCGAGATCAACGGCGGTACCGATGATGCGCGCGAACCCAGTCCCGCGCTGGTCCGTGGTCCCACTCGCCAACGCGCTACTGCCAATGTTGATCGCCGGACTGCCGTCCGAAAGCGCCTGCGTCCGCGTCGGCCCGCCATTGTTGGCCAAAGCTCCGAGGCCCGGATCAAGGGCCAGCACGCCGGAACTATTCACAGTCCCATTCGTGTTGACGATCACGGTCTCGACGATATTCGGAGCCGTCGCGGCGACGGTTGCAGACAATGCTCCCGCGCGTTGTTCGTTGACCACGTCGTTGGTCGCGACGGAGTCCGCCACGATCGTATTTTGCAGCACCAAACTGGCGTTGCTGGCTGTGATGCCGCTCGCGGCTTCGTGTGCCAAGTTGTAGATGCCACCACCGGTGGTCGAGGTGTTATTCGCAACCGTGCTGCTGACGATCGTCACGGTGCCGTTGAGATTGAACAGCCCGCCTCCGAAGCTTGAACCAGCGCTGCCGTTCGCGCCACCACTGCCTCCTTGCGCCGAGTTTCCGCTCAGAGTGCTGTTCGTAATCGTGACGGTCCCTCCGTTGTTGAACACGGCTCCGCCGAGTCCCGCTCCACCGCCGCCACCACCGCCAGCCCCACCCACGCCAGCGCCGAATCCTCCGGTGCCGCCTGGGGAATTGTGGCTTCCGCCTCCTGAGCCGATCGCATTTCGACCACCACCGCCACCACCACCGCCGAACCCACCGTCACCTCCCGTCCCCGGCACCGAGTACGCAAAGAATGAACTCCCGCCGCCACCACCGCCGCCACCGAAGCCACCCGCCGTTCCGTTGGCACCAGAGCCGGTCGAGTACTGACCTCCGCTGCCTCCATTCGGAGTTCCGCCCGCACCAGGAGCGCCGCCGAATGAACCACCGTTGGCTCCACTCGTCGAGAGGCCACCGCCGCCGCCACCGCTGTAACGAAATCCTTGGCTGTTCGTGCCGCCGCCGTTGCCACCGCTGGCGGTGTTGCCGCTGAGCGTGCTGTTTTGCAGTGTCAGTTGTCCTCGATTGAAGATCGCGCCGCCCAAGCCCGCCGCACCGCCACCGCTGGGAAAGCCGCCATTGCCTCCTTTGACTTGGCCGTTGCTCAACGTCAGGTTCTTCAACGTCAGATTTCCAGCACTGCCGACCGCGAACAATCGCAGATTCGACACGGACGCAGCGCGAGCGATCGTGATCCCACTGGAACCGGACGGCCCATCAATTTCGATCGAACTGTTGATGAGCAATCCGCTCGGACCAAACGACGAATTGCCGACGATGCTCAACGGAATTGTCGCCGGCCCAGATGCGGTCAAGCTCGACGCGAACGAGATGACGTCGCTTCCTGGATTGAGTTCGGCCAGTGCGATCGCTTCACGCAAGCTGAGATCACCGGCATTGAAGACGGAGTCGAGTTCGTCATCGGTCGTCGTGACCGTCAATCTCAATGTCTGATCCGTGCCAAACTCAAACGCACCGAGATCCACGGCCGCTCCCACAACGCGCGGATATCCAACGCCGCGTTGATCGACGCTGCCCACCGCAGCCGCGCTGCTGCCCCCATCGATCGCCGGACTACCGGACCCTAACGCATAAGTCGCCGTCGGTCCGCCGTAATTGCCGAACAGCCCCAGTTGCGGATCGGACGTGATCGCGATGCCCACTCCCGATGCGTTGCTGTTGCTCTCGACGAGATTGTTGCTGCCGCTGAGTGACGTTGAACCGGATGCGATGGAGTTGTCAAACAGATCCGTCGTCGCCACCGAGTTGGCCACGATCGTGTTCGTGAGCGACAGCGTCGCGGTGGCAGCATCTCCCAAGTTGTAAATCCCGCCACCATCGTTCGCAGAATTGCTGGCGATCGTCGCGTTGGTAATGGTGACGGTCCCGTTGCGGTTGAAGAGACCGCCGCCCAGTCCGCTGCCAGCACTGCCGGCCGTGCCGGCGGCACCGTAGAAAGTATTCCCCGCTCCCCCAGAGCCACCTAGAGCCGTATTGCCAGAGATCGTCGAGTTGGTGATCGTGATCGTCCCGCCGTTGTTGAAGACGCCGCCGCCGAGGCCCGCGCCGCCGCCGCCGCCGCCGCTCGCAAAGCTCGCGCCTGCGGTTCCCGCGCTTCCGCCGCCAAAGCCGCCACTGGACCCGGACCCGGAATAACCGCCGCCGCCGCCGGCTCCACCGCCAAAACCACCAACTCCACCTTTCTGATGCTTGCCGCCGCCGCCGCCGCCGCCGCCGAATCCACCGTCTCTGCCAGGTTGACCGAACGTGCCACCGCCACCACCACCTCCGTAACCACCGGTGGAATTCACCCCGCCACCGTTGGGCCCGCCACCTGCACCGGCGGTCCCATACGGATTGGGGGCCGAGAATCCATTCTGGCCAAGGCCGCCACCACCCGACGAG
This sequence comes from Planctomycetia bacterium, assembly GCA_043777235.1. Classification (GTDB taxonomy): domain Bacteria; phylum Planctomycetota; class Planctomycetia; order Planctomycetales; family Planctomycetaceae; genus SXKJ01. The sequence continues at coordinate 11,507 of JAYVQJ010001030.1, read as the reverse complement.
CCGGATCCGAATCTGGACGCGGTCGTGGCGTTTCCTCCCAGAGCTGTATTGCCGCTAATCGTGCTGCGGCTGAGAGTCAAAGTGCCCGCATTAAAAATGGCACCGCCGAGACCGGCGGCTCCACCACCGCTACTGCCAGGACCACCGCCGCCATTGCCCCCCGCGGCGCGACCATTGGACAGCGTGAGATCACTGAGCGTCAGCGCCGCTCCGGACGTCACTTGAAACAGCCGAAAATCTTCAGCCGTGTTGTCCCGTGAGATCGCGATGCCGTTCGATCCGGTCGCGCCTTGGATCGTGATGTTGGAAGTGACGATGAATGCCGTCGGTCCCACTTCGGTGTTGTCCAGACCGGTGTCGAACAGAGACAGGTTGATCGTGGCTGATCCGGACGCCGTCAAACTCGGATCGAACACGATCGTGTCCGCACCGCTGCCGGCGGTTGAGCCGTCAACACTCGCGTCTGTGTTCGCCGCCTGAATCGCTTCGCGCAACGAGACGAGGCCATCGCCGGCCACGCTGTCATTCACCGTCGTCACGGTGATCGTCGAAAGCAACCACCGGCTTTCGAGTTGCTCGACCGTCCGCTGCCGCCGCGCGTGCCGCAAACGATTGGGCGCACAATGTCCGAACGAATTCTTCCGCTGTGTTTGTGAGCGAGCCATCCACGACGTCAGCCAATTCATGAGAACCATGATGATTCCTTTCTCAGCGAACAATCTGTTTCAAGGCTTCGGGCACGTCGCCCAGAGCGTCATCTGGCAACACGAAGGAATCCGCGATCAGCGCGTCATCGTCATTGATGACATCAGGGTAACGAACTCCCGTCAGCACCTGCACGGAAAAAATCTCCTGCACGGCGTCCTCAAACTTCACGAAGGCCACGGTCTGGCCAGTGATCACGTTCAAGACCCACACTCCGCACGAGCGATCCGACAGCCGGTTGGTAATGTCGATGCCGCTGAAGACCGCCGTTTCGCGAACCTGCGACAGCCCGACAAACGCAAAATCTCCGCAGAAATCCAGTCCGCGCGTGAATCCCGGCAATTCGGTGACGGTCTCGAAGCGCCCGTTGCGAGAATCAATCACGCCGACTCGACCCGCGCCCGATTCCAGAACCCAGAGTTGCCCGTTGTGCCAGCGCGGCGAATGCGGCATCGACAGCCCGGAAGTCATGATCTCGTTGCTCGGCACATCGACGACGACGCCACCTTGAGCCTTGTCGTCGCGCCAACCGGCAGCGGAATCAGTCCGGCCGAGTGCCGTCACGAAGCGCGGCTGTCCATTCACCAGACCGACTCCGTTTAAGTGGCAGCGATCTTCCGGAGCCAATGCCGTGATGAACGACGGCTTCCAACGCGGCACGAAGCTGTGAAATCGATCCAGCGTGCAGAGGCACGAAAACCGCGTGTTGACGATCCACAGTTCGTCTCCCGACCAAGCCATCTCGTGAACCAGGATATTGCCCGTGCAATGCGACGAACGCGGCAGAAAGCACGCATCCAGTCGTCCGGTCTGTTCCAGTCGGCGTCCGACCGCCGGGACGTTTTGAAACAGCCACACATGGCCGGGAGTGCCCACCGCCAGCCGATGCTCATCGATCGCCAAGCCCATCGGACTGGAGAATCCGCGAAAGTGAGTATTCAGCGACTCCCCTTCCGTGCGGAGCACGACGAGCTTCCCAGCCTGATAGGTCGTCACGAAAACCGAGATGCCCAACTCATTGAGCAACTGAGGAAAGCTGGTCGAGTGACTGCTGCGCAGTGGCAGCAGAACCGAACTTGATGTGGCGTTAGAGTCCATCTGCTCAACTCGCCCAATGAGTTTTTCGCACGCTCGGCTCTGAGAGCACAGGCACTGCGTGCGTTGAAAACCTTTCTATCGTCGGACACCCGCGAAGAGAAGACCATTCGACGTTCCGTCCGCAATTGGTCACAGTCTGATCGCCCGATCTATTCCGCCATCGCTTCCAGCGCGCGAGCGAATGCTCCAAAACTGCCGCCATCGAAAAGGACAAAACGGACGAGTTCAGGTTGCTGATGCTCGATCAGGAATTCGCGAACCGCTGAAAGCGATCGCTCGGCCGCCAAGTCCATTGGATAGCCGTACGCTCCGGTGCTCAGCGCGGGGAAGGCGATGCTGCGACATGAGTGCTCGACCGCCAACTCCAAGCAGCGGCGATACGCCGACGCCAGCAAGTTCGCTTCTCCGGCAACTCCGCCGCGCCAGATCGGGCCGACCGCGTGAAACACGAACTTCGCTCGCAACCGTCCGGCCGAGGTCGCGACCGCTGATCCTGTCGGGCAACCATCGAGAAACTTCGCGCGAGTTTCTTCCATCAACGTCGGCCCGGCCGCTCGATGCATCGCTCCGTCCACGCCGCCGCCTCCCGCCAATCGTGAGTTCGCTGCGTTCACGAGCGCGTCGACTTGTTGAGCCGTGATGTCCCCTTGCGCCAGTTCGATCCGACACGCTCCGAATTGCACGAGCATTTCGATTCTCCTGCTTGGTTCGCAACTCACGCACTTGTCGCAGTCCAGTTAGCCCGACGCGCTAGTGAGGGGTGGCTGCCGTACCCCTCGCTAGCGCGTCGGGCTGGCTCACAGCGGCTCATTGTCAGCCGACGTCACGGCACTTTCGTCGCTCCGAGGCAAGCACTACAAGTCGCCTCCCGCCGTAACGACGGCGAACCACCATGATTCGGAGATAAAGAGACATGCACTGTTGGCACGACGTGACTCCCGGCGAAAACTTGCCGCGCGAGTTTATCACCGTCATTGAAATCCCAATGGGGTCGAGCGTGAAGTACGAACTCGACAAGACCACGGGATTACTGAAGCTCGATCGGATTTTGTACTCGGCCGTGTATTACCCAGCGAACTACGGTTTTATTCCGCAGACCTTGGCCGAGGACGACGACCCGCTTGACGTCCTGGTGCTCTGCCAGGAACCGGTCGCACCTCTGACGCTCGTTCGCTCACGAGCAATCGGGCTGATGACGATGGTCGATAGCGGCAAGAAGGATCACAAAGTCATCGCCGTCGCGATGGACGATCCCGAATACGCCAGTTTCCAAGAGGCGGACGAACTGCCGGTGCATCGGCTCTCGATGGTCCGCCGCTTTTTCCAGGACTACAAAACGCTCGAAGGAAAGTCGGTCGAGGTCGATCAATTCCAACCTGCGGAAGCCTCGGCCCAAGTCATCGTCGAAGCGTTGGAACGCTACACCAACAAACGCCGCCGAGGATTCAAATAGGCGGCTCGCTGAAAAAGTCGACGAGTCACTCCGTGACTCGAACATTCCGGTCACGGAGTGACCGGTCTACGTTGGGTTTGAATCGGCAAACTTCGGGATAGAATCCGGCCCCGCTTTGATGACTCCAACCTCAAGGAACCCTCATGTCGGACGCTTCCGCTCCGCCCGCCTCGCTGAAACTCACCTCGACTCAATGGCTGATCTGCGTCATCGCTTCGATCGGCTTTGCGTTCGACATCTACGAATTGCTGATGTTGCCGCTGATCGTGCGGCCGGCTTTGCAAGAGTTAGTCGGAGCGGCACCGGGAACCGAAGTGTTTCAGATGTGGGTCGGGCGGTTGTTCTACATTCCCGCCCTCGCGGGAGGGGTCTTCGGGCTTGTCGGCGGATACCTGACCGACCGACTGGGACGTCGCCGAGTGCTGACTTGGTCCATCTTGATTTATGCCTTCGCGGCTTTCACGGCGGGATTCTCGACCAGCATTTGGATGTTGCTGACGTGTCGATGTTTTGTCTTCATCGGCGTCTGCGTCGAGTTCGTTGCCGCCGTCGCTTGGTTGGCCGAGTTGTTCCCTAATCCTCATCAGCGCGAGAAGGTGCTGGGTTACACACAAGCCTTCTCCTCGGTGGGTGGCTTGCTGGTCGCGGTGGCCAACGGACTCGCCGTGAGTTACGGACCGAGCTTTCCAGAGATTCAATCCTTTTTGGGTGGAGTCATTTCCGATCCTCATGCCGCTTGGCGTTACACGCTCATGTCGGGTGTGATCCCGGCCATTCCATTGATCCTGATCCGTCCGTTCCTTCCGGAGTCGCCCGTGTGGGCTCAGAAGAAAGAATCGGGAACGCTTAAGCGGCCGAGCATCGCCCAATTGTTCGCTCCTGATCTTTGTCGTACGACGGTCGTCACAACCTTGATGTTCGCGTGCAGTTTTGGCGCGGCCTTCGGTGCGATCCAACAGATTCCACAGATCATTCCAGGACTTCCGGAAGTGAAAGAGCAAGTCAAAGCGGCGCTCGCTGAAAAATCGGTGGTCGATAAAGTGGCGAAGCGTTTGCAGTCCCCCGAATTCAAGAGTCTCCTGGAAGGAAAGACCGAAGCCGAACAGAAAAAACTGACGGGCATCGAGCGAGGAAAAATCGAAGGTCCGATTCGTGGCAAGATTACTCAGGGAGTCGCGGCCAACGTCACCAAGGTTCAAGAGGTCGGCGGTTTGGTCGGCCGATTCGCGCTCGCGATGCTCGCCGTGATGATCGTCGGACGACGGAAGCTGTTGAGAATTTTCCAGATTCCAGGACTGATCCTGATGCCGATCATTTTCGCGTACTGTGCGACGACGAGTTTGTCGCTGACTTACGTCGGCTTGTTCCTCGCGGGATTCGTGACCGTGGCGCAATTCAGCTTTTGGGGAAACTACTTGCCGCGCGTGTATCCGCTGCACTTGCGAGGCACCGGTGAAAGTTTCGCAGCGAATATCGGCGGCCGATTGATCGGAACTTCGTTCGCGTGGGTGACAGCCACGTTGGCCGCGACCGACGATCTCGCAAACGCGCCGATAAAGTTGGCCTACACGGCGGCAGCGGTTGGCTTCGGCGTCTATCTTGTCGGAATCATCGCCTCGTTCTGGTTGCCCGAACCGCCCCAAGAAGACATGGCCGATTGACCGCCGTTTTCGGCTGTCCGAACTTGCTTGTCGGGTCGTAAGATCGCCCCGTTGTTTCCTACCAGCCCGACGCGCCAGCGAGGGACTTTGGTCTGGCCCCTCGCTGGCGCGTCGGGCTAGTTTGGCCTGGAGCGAAACCATGCGATGGACTTCCTCAGCCCGGCTGCCGAGCTTCATCGGATTCGTCGCGGTCTTGAGCCTCGTGTTCGCGGTCATCGCTCAGACGCCGCCACCGATTGGCACTCCCGATAGCGCCGGGCCAGCGCGTGAGCGACGGTTGGTACAGCGATTGGAACAGGCTCGGCAGTTGCTGGCTCCGCGCAATCCGCATGAAAAGCCGGACGAATCACAAGCTCTGCGATTACTGCAATCATTGCTCGAAGATAGCAGCGATGCGGATGACGCCCCTGAAACGGACGACGTGTTGTTGGACCCTGTCCCCGAAGGGGATCGGCGAGTCGCGACACGCAGCTTGAAATCAGAAGCTCGACGTTTGATCGGCGGCGTCTCACCGCAAGGCCGGCAAGCGTACGAGTTGCTCGTCGGCAAAGCGGCGCGAGCGAAACTGGAACCCGCACTCGCGAAAGGCAACTGGCGCATGATCGAAGAGGTTGCTCGCGAAGCGTTGCACACGTCGGCGGGTGATGACGCAACCATTGCTTTGGGGCTGCGTGATTTGGATCTCGGCGAACCACTCGCGGCGGCGCGGCGATTCGAGGAGGTCTGGGAATGGCCGCACGCTCGCCTCGCACGAGAGCCGTTGTTGTCGTTGCGATTGGCTCTCGCATTGCGATTGACGGGACGTGATGAACGTTGCCGCGAAGTGCTCGTCGAATTGAAGAAGTCGTTGGGAGACAAGCCGATCACTCGCAACGGCGGGGGAGAACTCACTTGGTTCGAGAGGGATGCGGACGCTCTCTCCTGGCAAGATCGGTGGGCAGGCGTGGCGTTGAAGCCGATTCGAATGACCGGACAACCGCCAGCGGAATGGCACCTGCCAGCGGGAAACGCAGGACGAAACGCACTCACAGGCTCCGCCGTTCCGACCGAACACGTCGTCTGGTCGCATTCGTTGTTGGACGACGACGATGTCGATGCGCCCTCCGAGGATTCACCGGATGCGACGACCGCGACCGACACATCAGATCGCTCGCCGACCATTTTGCGAGGCACTTGGGGGCGAGTCCGCGTCGAGGTGAAGTCGCAACTCGAACAGCGTCGGCAATCCGAACAACCGGCGATCATCGCCTCGCAGCCGATCGTCGTCGGCAATGCGGTCATCGTCCGAACGCTCTCGCAGTTGCGAGCCTTTCGACTTTCGGATGGCCGGCCACTCTGGCATTCGGCGATGGTCGATCCGCAATTGGCGGAGATGTTGGGAGACGTCCGTCGTGGCCGCCGTCCGACTCGATTGTCGCCCGAATTGGAAGGTTGGTTGCAGCAACGGGTCTGGAACGACGTGACACACGGTTCGCTGAGCAGCGACGGCGAGCTGGTCTTCTCGCTGCAAGATCGCGAAGGGAACTTGCGGTCTCCGCAGATCGCGTGGCGCGGCATGTTCGTCGCTCGCGAGTTCAATAAACTGGTTGCGATTGAGTCCGCGACGGGACGCTTGCGCTGGGAACTTGGCGGCCCGCGTGGCGAATACGAATTGTCGGGAGCCGGTGGATTCTTTCTCGGCGTACCGTTGCCGTGGCGTGGGCAACTCTTCGCACTGACGGACGACGGAATTGACTTGCGGTTGGCGGCGATCGACCCGCGCGAAGGCAAGCTGCTGTGGACGCAGACGCTCGCGCCTTGCGATCCGATCTGGTCGTCGATGGTACGCGACACGGGGCTGAGCCCAACCGTTGTCGGCGAGTGCATCGTCTGTCCGACCGGCGCGGGATCAGTCGTCGCCGTTGACCCGATGCGACGCGAGCTGCGTTGGCAACACGTTTATCGCGAGCCATTCGATCGAGTGCCCATGCGACGATTCGATTTTCATCCGTCAAATTCCGCGTTCGAGGCATCTTGGCGACAAAGCGTGCTCGTTGCCGCGCGCGACCGCGTGCTCGTCGCACCGCCCGATGCGGCAGAGTTATTGTGTCTCGATGTGAGTGACGGACATCTCGTGTGGAAGCAACCTCGCGGCGAAGGATTGTTTTTGACAGGGATCTCAGAAGATTCTTCCTTGTTGGTCGTCACTGCCAACGAAGTCCGCGCACTGCGGTTATCGGACGGGAAACCGGCATGGCCTAGTGCTGTGTCGATCGCTCCGCTGACCGGACATGGTGTCCTCTCGGACGGAGTGCTGCATCTGCCGCTGATCTCCGGCGAAGTCGTGAGCATCGAGACTCGTTCGGGGCGCGTTCTGGCCCGAACAACGGTTGCGTTCAAAGAACTACTCGGCAGTCTAATTTCCGCAGACGGGCGACTGGTCTCGCAATCGGCGTCGCACATCGCGGCGTTTCCTCAACTGCGCGAACATCAACAGTCGATCGCCAACGCTTTGGAGCGGAACGCCGACAGTCCGCGTGCCCTCGAAGAACGAGGCCGGATGAACCTGCATCTGGGACGCCGCGACCGAGGACTCGAAGATTTGCGTCGAGCGATCGCGTTGCGGCCGACCACTGAGACCAAACAATTGTTGGCCAGTTTGCTTTTGGATGAAGTGCGACTCGGACAATCGGCTGACCTCGACGCGACGATTCGCGAACTCGAAACGCTGCTGGACGACCCGAAGCAGCGACTGCTGTTTGCTCGGTTGCGAGCGGCCAGTTGGCAGCGTCGCGGCGAGTTGCTGGCGGCGGCCCGCGAACTGCTGAAGCTGGCCGATGTGTGGGAACCGTCGAACGAATTGGAAATCATCACCGGCCCAACCGCAGCGCGGCTGGATCGCTGGATTGCTGCGGAGATGCTCGAATTGCAGTCATCGATGTCGCCCGAAAATCGGCGCACCTTCGATGACGAAATCGCAGCCCGATTGCGGATCGCACTCGAAGGCTCGGGGCCATCGCGGCTGCGTGATTTCCTGGCATTGTTCGGATGGAACAGCTCAGCCAGCGCGGCGCGGCGAACGCTCATTGAACGAATCGACTCGCGCAAACAGCGTCACGAATTTGAATCTCTGTTGCTCGCCGAAGGTGGAGCGTTCGCAACCGCTCGATTGGCTCAGCAATGGCTGTCGTACAAACAGGTCGAATTGGCTCGACCGTTGATCGACGAATTGGCGACTCGCTTCGCCGATGAGAAATGTCTCGAAGGCAAGACCGGCCGTGAGTGGGCCGCTCACTGGCGCACGAAGTTCGCTGATTCGTTGAAAACGGATTGGCCAACCGGGACTCTCAAATCGGAACGAGTCAGTAACAGCGAGCCAATGAATGCGATCTTTCACCTCGACTGGTCCGCGCCGCCCGATGTGTTTCATGAGAACTGGCAACTGTGGCGCGACACCGGCGGCCGAGCGATCGTGGCTCGCGACAGCTTCGGCCGCGAGCAATGGCGAACGAAGGTGCCGTTCGAGAATTATTCAACGCCGATCGTCGTCGGCATGTCGGCCACCTGGCACGCTCGTTGGCTGGTACTAAATCTCGGTGAGCGATTTCAAGTGCTCGATACCTTGCCGCCGTCCGCACCGAAATCGGACGACGAAGGCAAGGACGATGCGACCGCGAAGGCCGAAGCGATCACGACCCCAGAACCACGATTGATGTGGCAGAGCGTCCTCTTCGATCGCCGCCAAGAACCACAAGTCACTCCGACACCGGTGTCGACGCCAAGAGTAATCGCCGGAGCGCCGGATCGATTCGTCATGTCGGATTCATCCGCTCGCCGCTTGGGCCGTGTTGCAATTGTCGGTCATGATGTCGTCTGCCATCAGGCCGGACACCGCTTGATCGCATCAGCCCTAGCTACCGGCGAACCGCTCTGGATGTTTGATGGACTGCCGCTCGGATGCGAACTCTCCGGCGACGAACGATTCGTCATCGCGACCAGCGCCGATGGACGAGAACTGTTTGTGCTCAGCACACTCGACGGTCGTTTGGTGCGACGAGCGGAGCTTGCTTCGACGCCTCGCTTGGCAACGCTCGGCCGCAATTTGTTGACCTGGTCCGATTCGGAACTGCGACTGTTCGACGCTGCGACAAACACCGATCGGCTGCGTGAACAGTTCCCAGCCGGGACGTTGCCCTGTGTGTCGCTCGGTGACGCCGTCGCGATGCTGGAACCGACCGGTCGATTCACGATCTGGTCATTGCGCGACGGCCAGCGATTGCTCGAACATAACCTTCCACCGATCGAACACCTCAGTCATTTCGTCGTGCTGCGCGATCGCGAACGTTGGCTGTTGTTGACCAACATCGAGCCACCTGTTGCCGCCGATAAGCCGCGTCCGCGAGTCACCTTGCTGAACTTCGATCATTGGCGCGTACACGGTCCGGCCTTTGGCTTCGACCGCGCCACCGGCCAACGACTGTGGTCAGCAACGCTGGATCGAGACGGCCTTCAAGCCGCTCAGCCTGCCGACTCGCCTGTGCTGCTGTTGTCCTCGCGAGCTCAGTCCAACGTCGACCCGCAACCGCAGCCGATCAGTCCCGCGATATTTCGCGTTTCGATCTTGGACAAACGAAACGGCAATCTCCTGCCGCTGGCCACCGATCTGCGTCCCGATCAACGCAACTCCGCGGAACTTCGTCCAAATCTCGCCGACAAAGTGATCGACATCCATATCGAACGCGACCTCCATCGACTGACGTTCGAAGCGTCTCGCTGACATTCGCCTGGCCCCATTCGTTTGCCAAAGCAATTTGCCAGACGAATGGGGCCAGAGGAATGTTGCGTAAATCCTATGTGACTTCGCGGTGGGCTAAGTCGATGCCGTTCGCCAGCGGAACGGTTCGGCGGTCACTTCGTAACCGGGGCGCATGCCGACGTTCTGCAGCAAGCCGATCCCAATCGCGGTCATCAGCAAGCTCGACCCGCCGTAGCTGGCCAGCGGCAGCGTGATCCCGGTCACTGGCATCAACCCGCAGGTCATCCCGGTGTTGATCAGCGTTTGTGCGGCCAGCAGCGTGACGATTCCGACGGCAACCAGCCGACCGAACGGCTCGCGCGTGGCGTTCGCGATCATCAAGCCGCGAGAAATCAGCAACACATAAAGCAGCAAAGTCATTCCACAACCGACGAAGCCCCAACGCTCGCCGATCAGGCAGAAGATGAAATCGGTGCGCGACTCCGGCAGCGACAACTCGGCGTGATCCGGCAGCGGCGCGACCTTCTCGCAGCGTGGACAAGTCGCCGAATGACCGAATCCGAGATCGCTCTTCACGCCGAAACGGTTCGCGCAGTTCGGACAGGTGACAATCTCAAATGTCTCGCCAGTCAGTTCGCTGCCCCAGACTCCGCCGCGAGCGAGCACTCGCTTCGCTTGATGTTGTTGATAGGCGTCGCCGCGCGGAGCATCTCCACTGTCTCGTTGCTGAAACAGTGACACGATCCGCGACTTCTGTTCGGAGTTCATCGCGATCCACAACCCCGGCGAGGCGAGCATTCCCAGCATCACGATCGCCGCCAAATGCCGAGGCCGCGCGCCGGCCGCGAACAACATCGCGAACAACGTCGGAATGAAGAGCAACGCCGTCCCCAAATCCGGTTCGCGCAGAATCAACGCGACAGGAATCAACGTCAGCACGAACGGGACCAGCAGACCGGTCAACTGGCGAAAGTTATCGCGGTACATCAAGTAGTGCGCGAGCGCCAGGACATAAACCAACTTCGCCAACTCGGACGGCTGAAAGTTCATGAAGCCCAGCGGAATCCAGCAGCGTGCTCCGTTGACGCTCGGCATCAGCAGCACGATGACCAACAACAACAAACTGCCGGCGAAGGCGGGATAACTCAGTGAACGCAACGAGCGGTACGGCACCAGCATCGCCAAGCCCATCGCGGGCAACGCTAGGCCAACCCACAGCAACTGCCGAGGAAAGCAAAAGAAAACGCCGCGTCCAAACAGCTCATCTCCGCGCGCGATGCCCGAAAGCCCCATCGCCATCAACAGCAACGAGCATCCGACAACCAACCACGGCACACGACGCCACATGGATTCCATTCCTTCGGCACGGCGAACGAGACGTGCGGGTTGTAATCCAGATTCTTCATCGCTGAAAACGCCGTTTTTCTTGGTCTTCATTCCGCTGGCCCCATTCGTCTGGCAATGTCTTTTGGCAGACGAATGGGGCCAGAGGAATGGGGCCAGAGGAATGAGAAGCAACTAGGCCAGCGGGTGTTTGCGATCGGTCAGCGGGATCGTCACTCGGCGGCCGTCGGCGAAGTGCGAGGCGTAGACCCCTTGAACCATTTCCGTGATGAGCATCGCGTGGCGGAGCGGCGACAGCGGCTCGCGATTTTTCTCAACCGCTTCAACGAGATCGCTCGCCAGCGTTCGATTGCCGAACGACAACCATTCCTGGCGAATGGGGCGAGGCTTGTGTTCTGGCGTGAAGTGCCAGTCTTCGATCCAGAGTTTCTTCCACGCCAGCGACTCGAAATCGGGGAGCACGCCGTTGGCGGGATAGATGAAAACGTCTCCCGGTTGCCGCAGTTGCAAG
>JAYVQJ010001029.1:0-4167 GCA_043777235.1 Planctomycetia bacterium | reverse complement strand
TCTCTGGCATCCCGCCGGGATGCAAAGCAATCTTCAATCACTTTCCGGTGGTCTCCGCTGCGCTGCGACCACCGGCTACTTTCTGCCATCCCTGCGGGATGAAACACAAGCTTCGCCGGTCGCGACGCTCTTCTGAGTCCTGCGGCTTGAACTTGGGTCGCTTTCGAGACTCGGTACACGGAGCCTCGAATCCACAACTCGTCCTCCGCACGCTACAGTCCCCCGCTTTCCGATTATTCCTGGTGAGGGTTCGTGACTGATGGCTGTGTTGATGCAGATCAAGGGGGCGTGCAAGAGCTACGGCGTGCAAGTGCTGTTGGACAACGCCGAGGCCACGCTCTCCGACGACGTGAAGGTCGGTTTCATCGGCCGCAACGGAGCCGGGAAGAGCACGCTGCTGCGCGTCTTGCTGGGTGAAGAGGAACTCGACAGCGGCGAAGTGTCTCGGCATCCGAATTTGAAGATCGGCTACCTGCGACAGCACGATCCGTTTCTGCCCGGCGAGTCCGCTCACGATTTTTTGATTCGCGACAGCGGCCAACCCGAATGGAAATGCGGCGAGGTGGCCGGCGAGTTCGAGCTAAAGGGAGACTACCTCGAAGGCCCGGTCTCGCGGTTGTCCGGCGGCTGGCAGACGCGCGTCAAGCTGGCGGCGTTGTTGTTGCACGATCCAAACTTGTTGCTGCTCGACGAGCCGACCAACTTCCTCGATCTGCGCACACAGATTCTGCTCGAACACTTCCTGCGGCACTTCAAGGAGGCATGCCTGATCGTCTCGCACGACCGGGCGTTTCTGAACGCGACCTGCGAACACACGCTCGACTTGTCGCGTGGCAAGTTGACGATGTATCCCGGCAAGATCGACGCCTTTCTCAACTATCAGAAAGACCAGAACGAGCATCTCCTCCGCTCGAACGTGGCGATTCAAGCGAAGCGCCGCGATCTGGAAGTCTTCATCGCGAAGAACAAGGCGCGAGCCAGTACCGCGTCGCTGGCGCGGTCCAAGTCTAAGCAACTCGAACGGCTGGAATTGACCGACATCGCCAACGACGAGCCGACCGCATACATCCGCGCCCCAATGGTCGAACCGCGACAAGGTCCGGCTGTCCGCTGCAAAGATCTCACGATCGGTTATCCCGAACGCCAAGTTGCCAGCGGCATCGATGTCGAGATCGATCACGGCTCGCGAGCGGTCATCGTCGGCGACAACGGACAAGGGAAGACGACGTTTCTGCGAACCGTCGTCGATTCGCTCAAGCCGCTTGTCGGCGAAGTGAAGTGGGGCTTCGGCTGCACAGTCGGCGTCTATGCTCAGCACGTTTACACGAGCTTGCCCGATAAAGACACGGTGCTGGAATACCTTCAATACTGTGCCACCTTCGGAGCCACGACACAGGCGATTCTGAACGTCGCCGGAGCGATGCTCTTTCGAGGCGACTCGGTTCAGAAGCGGGTCTCAGTCTTGTCGGGAGGCGAGCGGGCACGAGTCTGTCTCGCCGGGTTGTTGCTCTCGCAATACAACGTGCTGGTCCTCGACGAACCGGGCAACCATCTCGACGTCGATACGGTCGAGGCACTCGCTCAAGCGCTGATCGACTACAAGGGGACGGTCATCTTCACGACGCACGATCGGCACTTCGTGAAGCGGGTCGCGACCTGCGTCATCGAAGTTCGTGACGGCCACGTGACCAATTATGGCGGCGGCTACGACGCCTATCTCTACGCCGTCAACAAAGAGATCGACGACGGCGAGCGAGAACTGGCCACGCGACTCAGCAAAGCTCCGCCCGCCGCAAACAAGCCAGCCGTCGCTCGCGCACCGCGCCGCGACGATCGCGCGGTTCGCAAAGAAATCGCGACCATCGAGAAGACGATCGCGAAGCTCGACGACCAAAAGAAGAAGGCCAGCAGCCAGCTCTTGGAGACCTTCGACGCCACCGAATCTCTGCGGCTACACAACGAAGTGACATCCCTGACCGCTCAGCTTGATGAGGCCGAAGAACGCTGGTGCCAATTGCAGGCCGAACTGGAAGAGGCCATTTGACCGACGAACGCCGTCGAAATCAGAAATTGACACGTTTTCGGCGGACTTCCATAATCCCGCCCCTTCTCAGATTGGCCAATTCTGCCTCGCCCCCGGCGAGGTCCGTGTCTTGCCGAAGTTCTCGGCTCACCCAGGGAAAGGACTCCCGCGATGAGCGATCTTGCGTACCGCTCCGGTTCCAACATGGATGTATCGTCTGTCGGCATCGAAGACGTGCATGAGGTGCGGCTGCGCGGACTGGCTGCTTCGAACGCCTCGGCGTCGCGCGGGCAGGTCGATCTGTTCGTCCAAGCCAGCCAAGTCGCCGAGAGCCTGCGTGCTCAGGTCGCCGAGTTGGAACGGCGCGAGCGAAATCTCAACGAACAACTCGCGCAGTTCGATCGCGAGCAACGCTCGCTCCGACTACGAGCCGTCAACGCCGAGGAGGAATCACGCCTGCGCGCCGAGCAACTCGCGCAGCAAGAGCAGCAATTCTCCGATCGCTTTCAGCAGACCGAACAACTTCTCACCGAACTGAAGCTGCGCGACCGCGAACTGACGCAAGCCAATCAATCGCTCGAACAGCAACGAGCCACGCTCAAGCAGCAATTGGAAAAGCAGAACGAAGTCGACAAAGCCGCGATGCAGCACTCGCAGGCGCTGGCCAACGCGGAACGGAAACAACTCGCCGAAGAACGCGAGCGAATGGCTCGCGAACAACAGGCGATCCTCGAAGCGGTGAAGTCGGAACTCGATCAAGAGAAGGCCCGGCTTCGCAAAGAATACGCTTGGGAGTTGGACGGCGAAGTCGAGCACTTCCGCAATCAGCGCGAGACCTGGCTTCAGCAACAAGCACAGGAAAAGGAACAAATCGCCGAGGATAAAAGCGTTCAAGAAGAAGTGATCCGCCGCCTGCAAGCCGAGTGGATGGAGCAACGCCGACAGCAGCAATCCGATTTGGATGCGACTCGGCGACAGGTCGAGCAACATCGTCAGCAATTGCAGCGAGAACACGACGAAGCCTTGCGACGTCTGCAACTGAATTGGGAGACCGAGCGACAACAGCTCCGAGTGCAATGGGCGGCGGACCTCGACGACGAAAAGCAAAAGTTCGCCGAAGAACGGGCTGTATTCGAGGCGGGCCGCGACTCTGAGCGAACCGTCATTCAGCGTGACCGCGAAGCTCACGACTCGTACGTCCAATCGTCGTTCGCCGAATTGCAGAACCATCGCAAGCAGTTGGAAGCGGAACTTCGCAAGCTGCGTGAGGAACACGCCCAGCAACTGCGAGCCGACGCCATCGAGGTCGATCAGCAAAAAGCGGATTGGGAACGTCAGCGAGCCGCTCAGTGGGCACGGCTCGGCGACATGCAACGTGAATTGGAAATCGCTCAACAGGAAATCGCGCGGTCGTGGCAGGCAGGGCAGGCCGAGATCACGCATCGCAACGAACAACTCGACCGCCGCGAAACGCAACTGACGCGATTCCGTCAACGGCTCGACAATCGCGAAGAATCATTGGCTCGCGAGGCCGAAACGCTGCAACGCTTGGTGGCCGATCGCTCGCACGACGTCGAAACCGAACGCGGCCGGCTCGAACGCGAACGAGCGGAATTTGAACGTCAACGCTCGACCGAATTCGCCGACATCCATCAACAAACCGAGCAGCGAACCTTGGAACTCGAAAAGCTCGAAGCTCGCCGGCAACGCTTCGAGATGATGCGCGGCGAGATGGAAAGCTCAAATCGCCTGACGCTGGAAGCGCGTCTGGCAATGGAGGAGGCCTGGGCGGAACTCTTGCCGACGGTCGATCCGGAAATGATTCGCCATCGGATCGAAGCGGGCCGCGCCGCCATCGCGGAACACTACCGCCGCCTGCGCGACGAAGTCGAAGTCGAACGACAAGAGATGCAACTCGAACGCCTCCGCTTCCAAGATCACGTTCGCCGGCAACAGGACCAACTCCGAACCAACCGCGATCAACAGCCCACCGTGCTGGCGATCCGCGAAGAACAAGTCCGTCTCGCCGAGCAGCGGCTCAAAGCCGATACCGACAAGTGGGAGAAACACGAACAACGCTGGCACGCCGCGCGCGCCCAATGGCTCGAAGAGAAACTTGAGGCCGAGCGAATCATCCGCGGCCT
>JAYVQJ010001028.1:0-16355 GCA_043777235.1 Planctomycetia bacterium | reverse complement strand
GTCGCTTGAATCCCGAAATTTGTTTTGTCATAGTCTCCGCTCCTTTGGCCTCGGCGGGAGCTGCTGAGGCTTGGTTTGTTGAGTGACGGAGCGATTTTTCCGCGTCCACTGGCGGCTCAACTGACTGGCCGACGGGTCGCTTCCGTCGGTGGCTTCCGCAATCCACGCGGGCGAAATCTTCGCCAGCGACAACGTGCCGAACGGACGATGGACACACTGTTGGCTGCCAACTCACTGGCGGAGTTTTTCCAGACCTTGGACCTGCCGTTCCGAGGTGGGGAGAAGATCGATGCATCGACTGCGATGATCGTCGCGGCGGTCGTGCATGTCGCCTTGGTCGGAGCGTGGTTCGGATTGCCAGCCGGCCTCTTCATCTGGGCCGAGCGAAAAATTTCGGGCCGCATCCAAGATCGCTTGGGGCCGACTCGCTGCGGTGGAAAGTTCGGCTGGCTGCAATCACTGGCGGACGGCATCAAGCTGCTGCAAAAAGAAGACCTCGTCCCGACAGACGCGGACGGGCTGATGTTTCGATTGGCTCCGTACATCGTCGTCGTGGCGTCGTTCGTCGGGTACATCGCACTGCCGTTCTCTGACGGCTGGGCGGCGATGATCATTGATGTCGGCCTGTTCTTGACGCTGGCCGTGCTGTCGCTGGAAGTGCTGGGCGTGATCTTGGCCGGCTATTCGAGCGGCTCGAAGTGGGCGCTCTTCGGTGCGATCCGCGAAGCCGCTCAGATGGTGAGCTACGAAATCCCGATGGCGATTTGTGCTCTCTGCCCGATCGTCACGGCCGGCACGTTGAACTTGAACGAGATTGCATTGTTGCAGTCCGGTGGCATCTGGAACTGGAACATCCTGAATCCGTTCAACTTCTTCGCGTTCTTCGTCTACTTCACTTGCGCGACCGCGAGTTGCAAGCGAGCACCGTTCGATCTGGCCGAGGCGGAAAGCGAACTGGTCGCCGGATTCCTCACGGAATACAGCGGGTTCCGCTGGTCGCTGTTCTTCCTCGCCGAGTACGCCAGCATGTTCCTGGTCAGCGGTTTGGCGGCAGTCCTCTTCCTGGGTGGCTGGGATGACGGCTTGGGAATTCTTGCCGGGATCAAGAAGAGTTCTCCGGACGGGCTGATCAACTTCTTGGCGAACGCCGCGGGGATGCTGGTCTTCTTGGTGAAGGGTTCGCTGCTGGTCTGCGTGCAAATTTGGGTGCGGTGGACGTTGCCTCGGCTGCGTATCGACCAAGTGATGACGACCTGCTTGAAGTATTTGATTCCGATGAGCTGCTTCCTGTTCGCTGGGACGGTCGCGTATCCGCTGATCCTCGTGAAGATGACCGGGCACACGAACATCATCGGTGGGGCTGCCGGTGAGCGACTCGTGAAGCCGCGGACGATCCCTGGAACTGCGAACGTTGCACCGGCTATCCCGCATGTGCCAGTCGCGGCGGCTGCGGACGGAAGGAGTGGTCAATGACTTCCGAGATCATTCTTTTCTATCTGTTCGGGGCCTTGGTCTGCGTCGGAGCTATCTTGGTGGCGGTCAGCCAGAGCATCGTCCGCATGGCGTTCTCGCTGGTGCTGACGCTCGGTTCGACGGCCGTACTGTTTCTGTTGCTCGGTGCGGACTTCGTCGGTGCGACGCAGTTGCTGGTCTATGTCGGCGGCACGCTGGTGTTGCTGGTGTTCGGCGTGATGCTCACCGCGACTGGCCCGTTCACTCGCATTAAGAGTTCCGCCGCCGACGGCATCTTGTCGGGACTGATCGGCGTCGTCTTCCTGTTCATTGTGGCCAGCACTGTGATGCAGGTCGATTGGGACGGTGGCAAAGGGGTCGCTCAGAAGATCGCTTATGGAAGTCACGCGAAGGCAGTCGAAGGTGGCTTCAATCCCGCTCAACAAGGAAACACGACGCGACAGCTCGGCCTGAGCTTCTTGTCGATCCGCCCCGACCGTGATTTTCAGCCCGGCATTCCGCCCGCTGCGACCGAGCAACCGAATTCAGGTGCGGTCGTTCCCGGCGATCCGTCGGCGGGGATGCCCGGTATGTCTCTTCCGCCAAAACCAAAAGCTCCGCTGAGTAACGGTTATCTGTTGCCATTTGAAATTGTCTCCGTGCATCTGTTGGTCGTGTTGGTCGGTGCGGCGTATCTCGCCCGAACCAAGCGGCGAAGAGCGTCCTAATTTGGAGTGCGGTGATTCATCACCGCTTTTGGATTTTGCGGTGAAGCCGCTTTTGTTTTCAGTCAGTTCATCGGTTTGAGGACTCAGAAAAAAGCGGCTCCGCCGCGTTGGAAAGCGGTGATGAATCACCGCACTCCAAAGGAAGAACATGGAAGCCATCGGACCAAACAAGTTCTTGTTCATCGGAGCGGTGCTCTTCGTTTGCGGTGTCATTTGCATGACGACCAAGCGAAATGGCATCGGCGTGCTGATGGGGGTCGAGCTGGTGCTCAACGGAGCCAACTTGAACTTCATCACGTTCTCGCGGTTCACGCCGCTGGGACTCGACGGGCAAGTCTTCTCGCTGTTCGTGATCGTGCTGGCGGCGGCCGAAGCGGCTGTGGCTCTGGCGATCGCTCTTAACTTCTACAACAACCACCTCACGATCGACGTCGATCGCGGGGACGACTTGCACGGCTAGTACATGATCTTGGCGAGCCGGTTGGCGTGAGCCGCCGGACTCTCCGCAAATCGTCCGGGGGCTAACGCCACCCGGCTCGCCTGAAGCGAAGAAAAATGGAATCACTCGGCACGACACTGAAATGGCTCTTGGCCACTGCTTGGCTGCTGCCGCTGTTCGGCTTTGCGGTCGAGGTGTTCGCGATGTCGTGGCCGAACGCGAACCGCAAGAGCAAGGCGGCTGCCTATTTCGCGATCTTCTGCATTGGCACCGGCTTCGTCTGTAGTTCGATCGCCCTCTACAAGTGGGGCGAGGGAACCGGTTGGGCCGTCTTCAAACCGGCGGAACATGGCCATGTCGAACACGCCGATGCGGGGCATGACAGCCACGCGACTCGGGGACACGACGATCACGAGGGCAAACTTGCCGAGCACAAACCGGCCACGCAGACGGTGTTCTCCGGGCCGTTTTACACGGTGGCTCAGTTCGGCAATCTCACCGTTTCACTGGACTACTACATCGACAGTCTGACGCTGACGATGTTCGTGATGGTCACGCTGATCGCGACCTGCATTCACATCTTCGCGACCGGATACATGCAGGAAGAGCTGGTCGATGACTATGTCGATCATCAAGTTCACACGCACGACGGCGGACACTTTCATCGGCCGGGGCGGTTCTACAAGTTCTTCTCGTACATGTCGCTGTTCTGTTTCGCGATGCTGGGGCTGGTTCTGGCCGGGAACATTTTCCAGGTGTTTGTCTTCTGGGAATTGGTCGGCATCTGCTCGTACTTGCTGATCGGTTTCTATGTTGAACGGCACTCGGCCAGCACGGCGGCCAACAAGGCCTTCATCGTCAATCGCGTCGGCGACTTCGGCTTCATCATCGGCTTGATGATCCTGTGGACGTCGTTCGGCACGTTCAACTTCGCCGACAAGCACGGCTCGGACGGCGCGGTTCAGCCGGGCTTGTTCTCGATGGTTCGCGGTAGCGATGGTCACTTGGTGAAGACGGCCGATCGCAAAGAAGTGATCCTGAAGACTCAGCAGGATGCGCACGGTGATTGGCAAGCTCCGGCGGAAACGAGTCCTCACAAGACGATCACTTACGCGCTGTTGATCGTAGCTGGCTTGGGTGTCTTCGGCGGGTGCGTCGGCAAGAGTGCTCAGTTCCCGTTGCAGACGTGGTTGCCCGACGCGATGGAAGGTCCGACGCCGGTCTCTGCGTTGGTTCACTCGGCAACGATGGTTGCGGCGGGTGTTTATCTGGCGGGACGGTTCTATCCGATGTTCACGCCGGAAGTGCTGCTGACGATCGCGTATGTCGGCTGTATCACCGCGTTCGTCGCGGCGACGATTGCGATTGTCGCGACCGACATCAAGAAGGTGTTGGCGTATTCGACGATCAGTCAGCTTGGCTACATGATGCTCGGTCTGGGTGTCGGCGGCTGGGGAGCCGGCTTGTTCCACCTCATCACACATGCGTTCTTCAAGTCGCTGATGTTCTTGTGCTCGGGCAGCGTGATCGCCGGCTGCCATCACGAGCAAGAAATGCCCAAGATGGGCGGGCTGCTTCGCAAGATGCCGATCACCGCGCTGACGATGCTGGTCGGTGTGATCGCGATCGCCGGCCTCGCGATTCCGGGAACGTCGATCGCGTTCTCCGGCTATCACTCGAAAGATGCGATCCTCGCCACGGCGTTGGCGTACACGAAGCTGAATCCGATTCACTTCCTGCTGTTCCTCATCCCGTTGCTGACGGCGGGCATCACCGCGTTCTACATGTTCCGATTGTGGTTCTTCACGTTCCTTGGCAAGCCGCGCGATCAGCACTTGCACGAACACGTTCACGAATCGCCGTCGGAAATGACGGGCCCGTTACTGCTGCTCGCCGTGCTGGCGGCGGGTTGTGCGATCGGTGGCGAGGATGGCCGGCTCTTTAAGATGCTGACGCACAGCGAACCAGTTGGTGTCGGACATGGCTTTGATGGAGCGGCGGCTCACACGGTGTCGTTGCCCGGACACGCAGAAGTGCTTGCCGTGCATTCGACGGCCGGTTCCGCCGCGCTGCTGGCGGCGTTCTGCGGGATGGCGATTGCTTATCTGATCTACGGCAAGGGAGTCGTGAATCCCGAAGACATCAAGCGACAAGCGGCGTCGGTGCATGCTTTCTTGGCGAACAAGTGGGGCTTCGATGATCTGTACGACACGATGTTCGTGAAGCCGGCGCATGTCGTTGCCAAGTTCTGCGCGGCGATTGACAAGTTTGTGTTCGACGAGATTCTGCACACGCTGGTGCGGATGGGAATCGCGGTCTCGAAGTGGGATCGGAAGTTCGACGAAGGAGTCATCGACGGCATCGTCAATCTGGTGGGGAACTCGACGTATTCACTGGGCCTGGGATTGCGAGGCGCTCAGACCGGGCGAATTCGCCAATACGTGACCTTCATCGCGGTCAGTGTCGTGACGCTGTTTGTGCTGCTGTTCGCGTTCTATCCGAAGAGTTAACGACAAACATGAACGCCACCGGGCTTGCCCCGGTGGTTAAACGGCTTCTGCACTACTGCGAAATTTAAGGTTCGGTCGGAGTAGTGCAAAAGCCCGCGAGCCACCGGGACAAGCCCGGTGGAGATGAAGACAAGACGAACTAGGAAAACGGATCATGTTCACTGCGGAAACGCTGACAAGTTGGATCATCTTCGCTCCGGCGATCTTTGCGTTCTTCTTGATCTTCTTCGACAACAAGGCCGCCGAGGCGATGCGCGTCTTCGCGCTGTCGGGAACCGTCGTCACGTTCTTTCTGACGCTCGCGCTGCTGGGGATTTACACGCCGGGTGACGGCGGGATTCAGGGGCAAGTGAAACTCCCTTGGATTTCCAGTTGGAACATCAATTACCAGCTTGGCTACGACGGCATCAGCTTGACGTTGGTGGTGCTGACCGGTTTCGTGTTCCTGGTTTCGATGCTGGCGTCGTGGGGAATCGAGAAGCACGTCAAAGGTTATTTGATTCTGTTCCTGATCCTCGAAACCGGTGTGATGGGTGTCTTCTTCGCGTTGGACTTCTTCCTGTTCTATGTGTTCTGGGAAGTGATGCTGCTGCCGATGTATTTTCTCATTGGCATCTGGGGCGGACCCCGTCGCGAATACGCGGCGATCAAGTTCTTCCTCTACACGTTGTTCGGCGGCGTGCTGATGCTGATCGCGATGCTGATGTACTACTTCGGCAGCGGAGTTGAGGGACGCATCGGTTCATTCGATATCCTCGAACTGACCGCGATGGCCCAGAAGGGGACGGTTTTCAGTCCCGGTTTGCAGGTCGCGGGATTCATCCTGCTGTTCATTGGGTTCGCGATCAAAGTTCCGACGTTCCCGTTCCACACTTGGTTGCCCGACGCGCACGTCGAGGCTCCGACGCCGATCTCGATGATTCTGGCGGGCGTGCTGCTGAAGCTCGGTGGTTACGGCATTATCCGCATCGCGTTCCCGTTGTGCCCGTATGGAGCGCAGGTGGCGGCGTATGCTCTGGTGGCGATCGGTGTCGTCAGCATCATCTACGGTGCCTTCGCGGCGTTGGCTCAGACCGACTTCAAGCGGATGGTGGCGTACAGCTCGGTCAGCCACATGGGTTATGTGTTGCTGGGAATCGCTGTCTGGAAAATTGCCGAAACGACCGGTGCCGCCGAAGGCCGCGACTACTGGCTGATGGGGATGAGCGGTGCGATGTTCCAAATGGTCGCTCACGGCGTCTCGTCTCCGGGCATGTTCTTTATGGTCGGCGTGATTTACGACCGAGTGCATCACCGCGACCTCAATCAGTTTGGCGGCTTGTCCGGTTTGATGCCGGTCTACACCGGGATGGCGGCGGTGATCTTTTTCGCTGGCTTAGGCCTGCCGGGCTTGTGCGGATTCGTCGGTGAAGTGTTCGTCGTGCTGAGCGTGTGGAACTACTCGAAAGTTTTGGCG
Source organism: Planctomycetia bacterium (assembly GCA_043777235.1). Lineage (GTDB taxonomy): Bacteria > Planctomycetota > Planctomycetia > Planctomycetales > Planctomycetaceae > SXKJ01. Next base: position 9,770 of record JAYVQJ010001028.1, on the reverse strand, counting down.
ATTGTCTCGGCAGGCGGCGTAATTCTGACGGCCGGCTACATCTTGTGGGCGTTGCAACGAGTCTATCTCGGACCCGAATACAAAGGCCCGCATCCGGAAGCGATCACGCCGATGAACTCGCGCGAGAAGGCGATCGGTTGGGCGTTGATCATTCCCTGCTTCGCACTCGGCGTGTATCCGAACTTCGTGTTCGACTACACGGACAAGCCGATGAAGAAGCTCGTGCAGTCGCTCGACGAAGGATATCAGGAAACACTGAAGCACAACGCCGGCGCGGTGATGACACAAAAGTAGGTCAGCCTTTCAGGCTGACTCGATGAGACATCGACTCGGTTTGGCCGTTCGGGTCAGCCTGGAAAGGCTGACCTACTAACGAAATTCAACCATGAACGAAATCGGTTCCCTGATCGTCCGCTTGTTGGACGAAACCACGAAGACTTCGGTCGGACTGTTCGCACCGGAACTGGTGCTGAGCGGCACGATCGTCGCCATGTTGCTGTTCCGTGTTTTGCCCGTGCTGTGGCGTGTGCCGACTCAATGGATTGCACTAGCCGGAGCCTTCGGGTCGTTCGCGCTGACGTTGTGCCAGTTCAGCCGTTTAGTCGATGGAACGATTACCGGGGTCGTGTTCATCGACAATCTTCTATTGCCGCTCACCTCACGGCACTCGCAGTCGTTCTTCACCGGCCTGCTGATGTTCGATCAGTTCGCGACCTTCTTTCGGATGTTCCTGAGCCTGTTCGTGATCCTGACAATCACGCTGACGGTCTTGAGCGGCATCCCGGATCGTGACGACGCCCCTGACTTTTACACGCTGCTGCTGGGGGTGACGATCGGCCTCATGATTATGGCCTCGTCCAATCATCTGTTGATGCTGTTTCTGGGCGTCGAGATGGCCAGCGTCCCCAGTTATGTGCTGGTTGGCTTCTTGAAAGGCCGCAAGCAGAGCAGCGAAGCGGCGCTCAAGTTCGTCGTGTACGGAGCCGGTGCGGCGGGCGTGATGCTGTACGGCATCAGTCTGCTGACGGGCCTGACCGGGACTGGCTCGATGCCAGAGCTGGCGGCGCGGCTGAGTATGATTGTCGAAAAAGGTGCCGGGATGAGCGATCCGACTGTCCGCACGATCGTGCTGGCGGGGATGATGGTGCTCGTCGGGTTGGCGTTCAAACTCTCGATCTTCCCGTTCCACTTCTGGTGTCCGGATGCCTTTGAAGGGGCATCGGCCGAGGTCGCTGGTTTCCTGTCGGTCGCGTCGAAAGCCGGAGCGTTCGCGCTGCTGGTTCGATTCGGCTTGGCGTTCTCTGGACATTCGGAAGCGGTGTCGGGAATCGGCTTTGCATTGGGCATCGGACTGGGTGTGCTCGCGGCGGCATCGGCGACATTCGGCAATTTGTCGGCCTACGGGCAGACGAACGTGAAGCGACTGCTGGCGTATTCGACGATCGCACATGCGGGCTACATGTTGATGTCGGTGTCCGCTCTACTGGTCATGAAGTGCGGCAAGCACCCGAATTCGGAAACGGATGCGGCGACGCTGTCGTGCATCGAAGGGTTGATCTATTACTTGTTCGTGTACCTGTTCATGAACCTGGGAGCCTTCGCGATCGTCGCATTGATTCGCAACCAGATCTTCAGCGAGGAATTGGAAGACTACAACGGCCTCGCCACACAGTCGCCGGTGTTGTGCTTTGGCATGGCTCTGTGCGTCTTCAGCCTGATCGGTCTGCCGCCGATGGGTGGGTTCTTCGCTAAGCTGGTGATCTTCGCGTCGGTCTACAAAGCGGCGTCGGTGCATTGGGTGATGTGGTTCGTGCTGGGAGCCGGTGCGATCAACACGGTCTTCAGCCTGTTCTATTACGTCCGCATTTTGAAGGCGATGTACATCAAGCCGCGACCGGACGGGGCTCGCAAAGTGAGCTACGACTTGATGCCGGTCGGCTTGTTCGTGTTGATGATCTGCCTGCCGGTGCTGGGCCTGGGTCTGCTGCCGGCGCGCTTCACCGAGACGTTCAATCACATCGCCTCGGTGCTGCTGACGAGTCGCTGACGGTGGATTTGAAATTTGAGATTTTGAAATCTGAGACCTGAGTTCATGGCACTCTCGACCGACTTGGAAATTCTGAACCGCGTGCTCCGCGATTTGTCGGGCTGCTTCTTGCAGTACGCCGCCGACATCTGGCCGTGGACGTCCGTCGGTGCGGACGGTGCGAAGTTGAAGTCGGTCGTCGATGAGTGTGTGGCTCGGCAACGTCAGTCGATCGGTTTGTTGTCGGAGTATCTTGCTCCGCGACAAACCCGCATCGAGTTCGGTCGGTTCTCTGCCGACTTCACTGACCTGCATTACGTCTCACTGCATTTCTTGCTGAAGCATTTGATTTCTAGCCAAGCGCTGATCGTCGAATTGCTCAACCGCTCGGTTACGATGCTGCCCGGCGGCGATGAGTCGCAGGCGATTCTCGTCTCGGTCCGCCAGAACGAGCAGGACAACTTGGCCGCTCTGAAACAGGCGACGACCTAATCCGTCGCGAGGGCTGCGACATGCTGTTCGACACGCACGCCCATCTCGATGAGGACGCCTTCAGCCAGGACGTCGATGAAGTCATTGCACGGGCGGTGGCTTCCGGTGTGACGGCAATGCTGGCAGTGGCGACGACGGCGGAGAGTAGCCGCGCGACGATCGCTTTGGCCGCGCGCGTGCCGAATGTATTCGCGGCGGTTGGCATTCATCCGAACTATGCGGTGCAGGCCAAGCCGGGTGATTGGGAAGTCATCGAAGAGTTGGCCGCGTCGCCGAAGGTGATCGCGATCGGCGAGACGGGTTTGGATCGGTATTGGGATCACACGCCGTTTGAGGTGCAGCTCGATTACTTTCGGCGGCAGATGGAACTCGCGAAGCAGCGCGACCTGCCGTTCATCGTGCATTGCCGCGAGGCCGAACCGGATGTCGTCGCGGCGCTGCGCGAGGCGGCGGGAACGGGATCGCTCAAAGGGATCATGCACTCGTTCTGCGGCGGCCGAGCGACGCTCGATGCGGCGCTCGAGTTGGGGATGCACATCTCGTTCGCGGGGATGCTGACGTTCAAGAAGAATGTTGAGCTGCGCGAGTTGGCGAAGTCGGTGCCGCTGGATCGATTGTTGGTCGAGACCGACTCGCCGTATTTGGCTCCGCAACCGCAGCGCGGTAAGCGGAACGAACCGGCGTTCGTGCGACACACGGCCGAATGTTTGGCGGAGATTCACGGCCGAACGCTCGACGAGATGGCAGCGATCACGACCGCGAATGCGAAGCGATTGCTTGGCTTGCCGGATGTGCTCGCGTGAGTCGGGCAAATCGAGAAATTGCCAAGATCGAACGGGACACCTACAGTCCGCCCGCTGTTCCCGCCAACCTCGTTCTCCCTTTGGAGCCTACCGATGCGTAAGACTTTGCTGATGACCTGTCTTGGATTGACGTGCGCCTTATTGTCATTGACGTCGATGGGTGCCGATGCCACCACGTCGAAGAAGGACTGGCCCGGCTGGCGCGGTCCGAACCATGACGCGATCGCTGCTGAAAAGGGTCTGTTGAACGAGTGGTCGGAGGATGGTCCGCCCGTCTTGTGGACGGCCGATGGCTTGGGAGGCGGCTTTTCGAGCATCTCGATTGCGGGCGGTCGCATTTACACCACCGGCAGACGCAAGGAAGGGACTTGCATCATTTGCCTGGACCTCAACGGCAAAGAGATCTGGGCGACACCGATCGGTAAAGATGATCCGAACTGCACACCGACGGTCGATGGCGATCGCGTCTACGCAATGGATCGGCACGGCGAGTTGGCGTGTTGCGACACAGCGTCCGGCAAAGTGATTTGGTCGCGGAGCTTCGCGAAGGAGTTCGGTGGTTCGGATCCGACCTGGGGCTACAGCGAATCTCCGCGAGTGGACGGCGATTTGTTGATTGTCACGCCCGGTTCCCAGGAGGCGTTGCTGGTGGCCTTGAATAAGAAGACGGGCCAGGTGATCTGGAAGACGTCAAATGCAAAGTTGGGAAGCAGCGGACATGGCGGAGCGGGTTACTCGTCGGTGCAAATCAGCAACGCCGCTGGTGTGAAGCAGTATGTGCAGATGCTTGGCAAAGGGCTGGTCTCGGTGAATGCGAAAGACGGTTCGTTCTTGTGGACGTACAACAGAGTCGCGAACGGTACGGCGACCATCCCGACGCCAATTGTGCGCGGTGAATACGTCTTTGGTGCTTCCGGGTACGGCGATGGTGGAGCCTGTTTGGTCAAAGTGGTGAAGGATGTCAGCGGCCTGATGGCTGAGGAGGTGTGGTACAAGAAGTCGAACGAATTGCAGAACCATCATGGCGGCGTGATTCTGCTCGGCGATCATCTTTACATGGGGCACGGGAGCAATCAGGGGTTCCCAGTGTGCGTCGAGTTTCTAACCGGCAAGGATGCGTGGCGTCCGGGGCGTGGTGTTGGTGAAGGCTCGGCGGCGATCGTCTGTGCCGACGGCCATCTTTACTTCCGCTATGAAAGCGGCGAAATGGCGCTGATTGAAGCGACGCCCAAAGAGTATCAATTGAAAGGGACGTTCAAGATCAAGACGAAACACTCGCAAAGCTGGCCGCATCCGGTGGTGCTCGACGGCAAGTTGTATTTGCGCGATCAGCAGAACTTGCACTGCTACAACGTCAAGAAGAGTTGAGTCACTGCGGAGAAGTCAGCCGCGAATCACCTGGCCCGACGCCAATTTGGCGTCGGGCCGTTTTTGTTGGGCGGTGGATTGTGCTGAGCGACTGACGATTCTCTGACGGCATTGTCCGGCCGGATGTCGTCGCGGCTTGACGTTTGAGAATGGCTCGCTGATGCTGTCGTCGCAATTCACACGTCGAACTCAGTAGACCCGCAGAGAAAAGTAGGCCGTTTCAGAACTGGCCGCAGAGAAAGTAGACCAGTCACTCCGTGACTGGAATCTTCGAGTCACGGAGTGACTCGCCTACTTTTCTCTGCGGGTCTACTGAGTTGCCCATCGGATCAGACACGTCGGTGATTCAAGATGCTGGACTCCGAGCTTTCTGTATTGCTCGTCGAGGACAACCCCGCGGAAGTGCGGCGGCTGAGTGATTTGCTTGCGCAAGCGTCGCGGTGCCGAATGCGAGTGACTTCAGTGGGAAGCGTTGGAGCGGCCAAACGGGCATTCGCAAAGGATCCGACAGATGTGATTCTGCTCGATTGGTTTCTGCCGGATCGCTCTGGCGTTGACGGATTGCGTGATCTGCAGGCGGCGGCTCCGCGCACGCCGGTGCTCATGTTGGTTGGCTGGGATGATGAAGAGACCTCGATCGCGGCGCTGCGGGCCGGAGCACAGGATGTGCTCATCAAGGAACAGATCACGGCCCCCATGTTTGAACGGCGGATTCGCTATGCCGTCGAACGCAAACAGACGGAATCGGCGTTGCGGCAGACCGAGGAGATGTATCGGTCGTTGATCGAATCACTGCCAATCAACGTCTTTCGCAAGGATGCTCAAGGTCATTTCGTCTTTGCCAACCAGCGGTACTGCGACGAATTGCACAAGAAACTGGATGAGTTGGTTGGCCGTACCGACTTCACGTTCTTTCCGCCGGAATTGGCAGAGAAATACCGTCGCGACGACCAGCGTGTCATGCGCGAGCGGCTCGTTGTCGAAGACATTGAAGCCCATCACACTCCGGATGGCCAACGGCTGCATGTCCAAGTGATGAAGGCTCCCGCGACCGACGCGAAGGGCAAGGTCATCGGCACGCAGACGATGTTTTGGGACGTCACCGCGCGTGTCGAGGCGGAAGAGGCGTTACAGCGCAGCACGTCTCGGTTCAAGAAACTCTTCGATGCGAACATCATCGGCATCATGCTGGCCGATCTGTCGGGGCGAGTTCTCGAAGCCAACGATGCGTACCTGGCGCTGACTGGCTACTCGCGCGACGATCTTTTGGGCGGCAACTTGCGTTGGGACAAACTCACGCCGCCGGAATTTCGTCCGCTGGATCTGATCGCGATCGAATCCCTGAACGCGACCGGCGTTTGTCCGCCGTGGGAGAAAGAATACATCCGCAAGGATGGCAGCCGCGTGCCAGTGATGCTCGGTGTGTCGATGCTGGATAACTCGACCAGCGAGTGCATCTGCTTTGTGCTCGACATGACCAAGCAGAAGCGAACCGAAACGCAGTTGCTGCGAGCGAAGGAAGAGGCGGACTCGGCCAGCCAGTCGAAGAGTTTGTTCCTGGCGAACATGAGCCACGAAATTCGCACACCGATGAACGCGATCATTGGGCTGACGGAATTGGTGCTCGATTCCGAGTTGGCACCGGAACAACGAGACAATCTCACGGCGGTGGCGGAATCGGCCGAGGCATTGCTGTCGTTGATCAATCACATTTTGGATTTCTCGAAGATCGAAGCGGGCAAACTGGAACTCGACGCGGTGGAGTTCAGCCTGCGAACGATGGTGGCCGGCATTCTGAAGACACTTTCGTTGGAAGCTCATCGCAAAGGCTTGGAACTGATCGGCGACATTCGCGCGGACGTGCCGGATCGTTTGATCGGTGACGTCGTTCGGTTGCGCCAGGTGTTGATGAATTTGCTCGGCAACGCCGTCAAGTTCACGGATTCCGGTGAGGTCGTGTTGCGAGTAATCGTGTCGTCGCGAGAGGCTCTGTCGTTGGAGCTTCGATTTGAAGTGGTCGATACGGGCATCGGTATTCCCGAGGATCGGCAGCACGCGATCTTCGAGGCGTTCGAGCAAGTTCACACGTCGATCAACCGCAAGTACGGCGGCACCGGGTTGGGGCTTTCGATCACATCGAAGCTGGCCCATCTCATGGGGGGCCGCGTGTGGTTGAAGAGCGAACCCGGACACGGCAGCACTTTTTTTGTCACCAGCCAAGTCCGTCCCGCCGTGTCAGAGTTGGTCGCGGCGGCGATGAATCCGTCTCCGCTGGATGGACTGCGAGTTCTGGTCGTCGATGACAACGCAACCAGTCGTCAAGCCTTGATGGACTTGCTGACGTCGTGGCGAATGCGGCCGATGACTGTGGCCGGAGCGAAAGAGGCGCTCGCGGCACTGAAGCGAGCCAAAGGAGCGGACAATCTCTTCGCGTTCTCGTTGATCGACGCGCAAATGCCGGAAGTCGATGGCTTCGAGTTGGCGACCACGATTCGGGAAACGTTTGCGGATCGAGCCGGTCACATGCTGTTGTTACTCAGTTCGCCAAATCGTGCAGAGGAATTGGCACACTGCGATCAAGCGGGATTGGCGGCCACCATCACGAAGCCGGTGAATGAATCGGAATTGTTCGACACGCTAATGTCACTGCGCTTGGGATCGGGTGACGAAATCGCCCCTTCGCTTCCCGCGCGAGCCACCGAAACCGCACGCACGGTCTTGCAAGTGCTATTGGTCGAGGACAGTCTGTTCAACCAGAAGCTCGCGATTGCATTACTGAAGAAGCGAGGACATCAAGTCCAGGTCGCGAACAACGGCCGTGAAGCCGTGGATTTGTTCTTTCGGAACCCGTTCGACCGTGTGCTGATGGACGTGCAAATGCCGGAAATGGACGGTCTCGAAGCGACGCAGATCATTCGTCAGCGCGAGTCGCGATCCGGTGGGCATGTGCCGATCATTGCGATGACCGCGCAAGCGCTGAGCGGCGATCGCGAACGCTGCCTGGCGGCGGGCATGGACGAATACCTCACGAAGCCGATCCGCGCCGATCAGGTGTTCGAGGTTTTGGAATCAGACTTCCCGAACGCCGTGATTCCCAAGCCCGTGACGCTCAAACCTGATCGCGCTCCGCGTCGCAAAACGGCATCTGAGCCGGTCTCATCGGAGGTTTCTCCAACTCCGAAAACCAACGGTGGTCACGTCAATTGGACTCATGCGATGTCCGTGGTCGGTGGCGACGTCGCGTTATTACGGGATGTCGCCGCTGCGTGTCTCGAAGACTTTCCACGTTGGCTGAAGGAATTTGAGCAAGGCTTGGCCGAGCAACAGGCCCCCGTGTTTCGCCGTGCCGCGCATTCACTGCGAGGTGCTTGTCGCACGTTTGGTTGGGATCGGCTTGCGACACCGACTCAGGAATTGGAATCGCTCGCGCTGGCTGGTAATCTGGCTTCCGCCGAAACACTGCTGAACTCGTTACGGCCGGAGTTGCAAGCGTGTCGAACTGAACTGCAAGAGTTCCTGGCCAAACCTTGAGTCCGACAATGACCACCATTTTGGTCGTGGATGATTCCGCGATGGACCGCCGCATCGCAGGCGGGCTCCTTGAAAACGAACCGGACTGCCAAGTGCTGTACGCCGAGGATGGCGATGTGGCATTGAAGTCTGTCGAGGAGAACCTGCCGGACGTCGTCGTCACCGACATGGTCATGCCGAATCTCGATGGCCTGCAATTGGTCGAAGCGATGAAGCGCGACTTCCCGTTGATTCCGGTCATCATCATGACCGCGGTGGGAACGGAAGAGACCGCGGTGCAGGCTCTGAAACGCGGAGCGGCCAGTTACGTCACGAAGCGGCGACTGGCTCAAGACCTGCTCGAAACCGTGCGGATGGTGCTGCAGGCCGCCGATGACGAGCGCAATGTCTCGCGGTTGTTGGTGCATCGCACGCAGCACGCCGATTTCAAATTCGTGCTCGAAAACGAACTGTCGCTCTTAGCTGCGTCCGTGACGTACATGCAACAAACTATGCGAGCGATGGGACTGTTCGACGAATCCGAGCGACTGCGAATCGGCGTCGCACTGGAGGAGGTGCTGCTCAACGCGATGTTTCACGGCAACCTCGAGCTGTCCTCGTCGCTCAAAGAAGAGGACAAGCCGACGTACCACACAATGGCTCGCACCCGCGCGAAAGAATCGCCCTACTGCGAGCGGCGCATTTTCGTGGAAGCGTCGTTTTCGCCAAGCGGCGCGGAGTTCAAGATTCGAGATCAGGGACTGGGCTTCAATCCGAAGACTCTTCCCGACCCGACCGATCCGGCGAATCTGCATCAGGTTTCTGGTCGCGGGTTGCTGCTAATTCACGCCTTCATGGACACGGTCGCCTTCAATGACACCGGCAATGAAGTGCGGCTGACGAAATCCGTCCGCCGCGTTATGGTCCCACCCACCGCGTGAATCTCGCGGAGGTTGGGCACTCTTGCCCGACCCTTTTTCTCTTTCTCGACGGGCAAGAGTGCCCATCCTCCGATCTACCCATGAAGTTTGCTCTCATCATTCCCGACGGCGTTGCCGATGAGCCGCAGCCGTCGCTCGGCGGCAAGACACCGCTGCAAGCCGCTCACATTCCAAACATGGACGAGATTGCTCGGCGCGGCATCGTTGGCCGAGCCAATCACGTTCCTGACTCGATGCCCTCCGGCAGCGATGTCGGCACGATGAGCCTCTTCGGCTACGACCCACTGATCTATCACACCGGCCGAGCACCGCTCGAAGCGGCGGCTCAAGGCATTTCGCTCGGCCCGGACGATTGGGCAGTCCGCTGCAACTTCGTCACGATCGCCGACAACGTCATGAAGAGTTTCGCCGCCGGCCAAATTCCGAACGACATCGGCAAACAACTCATCGAAGCGTTGCAACGATCCGCCTGCGGCGATGCTCATTGGAAATACTTCGCCGGAGTCAGCTACCGCAACCTGCTGATCTATCGCGGACGCGGCGAGTCGTCGCCATTCGCTTCCGACACGAACACGACTCCACCACACGACATCACCGATCAAGTCATCGACTCGCATTTGCCGAGCGGCA
>JAYVQJ010001027.1:0-4175 GCA_043777235.1 Planctomycetia bacterium | reverse complement strand
TTGGGCCGTCAGCAAGCATCTGTTGTGTCCGACGTCTGGATTGACCCAGATCATTACGGAGCGTTGTTGACCATCGGACGCGACAATCCCTTCCTGCTGTTCTCCGAGCGTCACGCCGCGCGGAGCATGATCAAATTGTTGTAAGTGCGCGACTTCAATCGGCGTGTCTGGCTCGGCAACGGAAATGATCCGCAGATATTCGGCGACACCTCCGCGACCGTCGTTGACGGTGAGACGCACGAAATAGACTCCCGGGTTTCGAAACCTGTGAGTCGGGGTCGGTATGATTTCGGTGGGGCCATGATCTCCGAAGTCCCACGTGTAACTCAGGTGATCATCGTCCAGGTCTTGCACGATCGCTGTGAATTGCAGCGGTTGGTCGATCGTAACGGCGGAATCGTCGAAGCTGATTGTGCCTGTCGGCGGATGATTGTTGAGGTCGTCGCCAATCGACACGAGGACGTCAATCGAGTTCGTACCATCGTTGGAAGCTGTCGCGAGCGGGGTGATGTGAATCTTCGCCGCGAAGTCGTCGAAGGTGTGGCCGATATCGAGTGCTGCCTCGTCGGGACCAGAGTCCAGGCTCATATCGAGCAGCCCATATTTCTTATCGCCGCCGTAATTGTGCAGAGTCACCACGACGCCGTTGTCGAGCGATTCACGATCCGAGGCCGCTCGATATTCGAGCCAATACTCCTGCGTCGCATTCCGTCGAATCCGCAACGCGTAGGTGCGGTTGTCCTGCTCGGTGCCGGCGTCGGTCGCGAACAGATGAAACGTGCCGCTGGACGTCACGTTGGCGACGTTGGTCCCGACGTCCAGCCAGCCGAGCTGAGCCTTGCGGAGCGCGAGCATGTCTCCGTTTGTTTTGATACCGACCGGCTCGTCACCGCCGGCATCCATGACATCTAAAAAGGTCGAGTCTTCGGCGAACTTCATCTTGGCCGGATCGGCGATGATGGTGTTGGCGGTCTTCGACTGAAAGACGCCGGAGTGTTTGGCTCCGGCGTTGTGTCCCAATTCATGAACCCAGATTTCGGGAATGATGTTCGCGTTCAGCATGAGCCGATTGCCTGGCACGTAACCGATTCCGGCATAGTCAAAGTTCTTTCCCTCCAAATAAGGATGAAGGATCGTGATGTGCAAGTAGTCGGTGAGCTTGTAGCCCAGTCCCCGAAGTTTGCTCTCGACGGCCTTGGTAATCCGATCGGGGCCATCCTTGCTCTTTTCGAGATCAGCGACTCGGAAAGGCAACTCGATGTGATTGGGAACGATGGTCAGACGATCGTCTGGAAAGGTCAACTTGCCAAAACTCTGTCGGGTATAGAAGTCATTCACGTCGGAATAGGCGTCGCGGATTTCAGAATCGCTCAGGCTGGAAATCGTGTTGAAGTCACCCAGGAGCCCCTGCAACTCGCGGTCTTTCAGGTCAATGCGGACCACCAGCGTGGACTGTGGGCCAAGTGACCGTAAGGGATCGGGATTAGCAGGTAATCGAAACACGGGCGTGCTGGCTGAGGGAAGTTCACGACGCTCCAACTGTTCCACGCAGCTCGGAACTGAGAGCTGTCCACGCCCTTCACGCAGCGCGCGGCGAACATCCGTCGCCCCGCTCCACCATCGCCGCACCAATTGCCAAGCTCGTTTCGAATCCCAATTCATCGGCCATGCTCCTCCGTGAGATGCCGCACTGTGTCTTCAAGACTTTGGCGAAACGAACAAATCCGCTCCAGAGCAATTGTTCGTCCGCTCGCAGGCCACTGCGTTTCTTCAAAAAATATCGCGTCCAATGCCAACGACAGTTGGGTGGCGTGGATAATCGTCGTCCCAACGGGAATAATCCTCCGCGAACCGTTGCCGATTTCTCGGCCAACTCTTCATCGGTTCGGCAGACACTTCTTGAACAGCAACTGGGGAAAGCACCAATGTCACAGCCAGTGGCGACGACGACTTCGGAACGGCTATCGGAAAACGATGTTCAGGCGATTGATCAACTGCGGGAGGTGTACGCTCGGCTGCGAAAAGAGCTGGGCCGAGTGATCGTCGGGCAACACGACACGATCGAGCGGTTGGCGATTTGCTTGTTTGCTCGCGGACATGCGTTGTTGATGGGTGTGCCGGGACTCGCGAAGACTTTGCTGGTCAGCAAGTTGGCCGAGACGATGTCGCTCAACTTCAGCCGCATTCAGTTCACTCCCGACCTCATGCCGATGGACATCACCGGCACTGACATCTTGCAGGACACCGACACCGGCAAGCGCGAGTTTCATTTCGTCCATGGGCCGGTCTTCGCCAACATCGTGCTGGCCGACGAGATCAATCGTGCTCCGCCGAAGACGCAGGCGGCAATGCTCGAAGCGATGCAGGAGCACAAAGTCACGGTCCTCGGCAAGTCGTTCAAACTGGAGCCTCCGTTTCTGGTGCTCGCGACGCAGAACCCCGTCGAGCAGGAAGGGACGTACCCGCTCCCCGAAGCGCAACTTGACCGGTTCATGTTTTTGATCGAGCTGGATTACCCCAACGAGGCCGAAGAGATCGCGATCGCTCGCACGACGACCGGCGACGCGCTGCCGGAACTCAGTCACCTGCTGCACGCCGAGGACATCATCCGGCATCAGCAGCTCGTGCGCCGCGTGCCGGTGCCGGATCACATCTATCAATTCGCCGCGCGGCTGGTGCGGAAGACCCGCCCGAATGGTGAGACCGCGCCGGGCTGGCTGAAGCCGCTCGTCGCCTGGGGTGCCGGTCCGCGAGCCGTCCAAAACTTGATCCTCGGAGCGAAAGCCCGCGCCGCTCTGATGGGCAGCTACATGGTCCGGCTCGAAGACATCCAAGAGGTCGCCGCCCCCGTGCTGACGCATCGCATCATCACCACCTTCGCCGCCCAGGCCGAAGGCATCGACGCCAAGAAAATCGTGCGGCGTCTGATCGAAGAGACGAACGCGGAGGCATAACTTTGGAGTGCGGTGACTTGTCACCGCTTTGAATCGCGGCGGAGCCGCTTTTTTAGTCTCTCACAAATCCCCCAAACCAAAGTGGCTCCGCCACGAATGAAAGCGGTGACAAGTCACCGCACTCCAAAATGTTCTCCGACCGTCAGCCTCGCAGCTTTCTGGATACCGGCGCATTGTCGCGACTGGCGGCCGTGCCGCTGTGTGCTCGGCGGCCGATGCTGGGGAACGTGTCGGGGCGGCACACCAGTCCGCATCGTGGGGCGAGCGTTGAATTCGCCGAGTATCGAAAATACGTCCCCGGCGACGACCTGCGGCGGCTCGACTGGCGAGCTTACGGACGCTCCGATCGCTTCTATGTCAAAGAGTTCGAGGCGGACACGAACCTGCGGCTGTGCGTGGTGCTCGATACGAGCGGTTCGATGGATTTCGGATCGACCGGCATCACGAAGCTCGAATACGCGCGGCAGATCGCCGGTTCACTCGGATATCTCGCCGTTCAGCAAGGTGATGCGGTCGGAGTGTCGTGCGTGGCCGATGGGATCGTGCGCAGTCTGCCGCCGAAGCGGAATCCGGCGCACCTGATGAATTTCTTCGACATCATCGAAAAGGCACAGCCGAGCGGTGAAACGCAGCTTGTCTCCGTGTTGCACGAGTTGGCCGAAACGATTCGGCAGCGCGCGTTGATCGTGATCATCTCCGACTTCTTCGTCGAACCGAGTCTGCTGCGCGGTTGCCTTCAGCATCTGCGATTCCGCAAGCACGACGTCTCGATGTTTCAGTTGCTCGACCCGCTGGAACTGAACTTCAACTTCCGCCGTCCGATGCGTTTCATCGACCTGGAAGGCGGCCCGTCGATCTTCGCCGAACCGAACGACATCGCCGATCGCTACCAAAAAGCATTGCAGGATTTTGCGGACGAGTTGCTCGCGGTTGTGTTGGAATCCGCAGTCGATTTTCATCCGGTGACGATCGACGAAAGCTTCGAGCAAGTCCTGATGCGGTTCCTGATCGGGAGAACAAGAACCAAAGGAGTGCGGTGAGAGTCCCGAAGGGACGGTGTAATAAAGCCGGGGGCGAAAGCCCCCGGTGTCTTGGCAACAGTTCCTTGAATAGCCCCGAAGGGGCGACGTATTTATGCGATATCAAACAATGACAAATCGTCCGTCGCCCCTTCGGGGCTTTGACCACCATTCTTCTCTGCCACCGTGGGCTCGCGCCCAC
>JAYVQJ010001026.1:0-4179 GCA_043777235.1 Planctomycetia bacterium | reverse complement strand
TTGCCCGTTCGGCTCGTCACGCGGAGCGGTGACGGCTACGTAGCCATCATCGCTCCGCGTGATGAGCCGAGCGCTTCACACAGCGCAGTGATTTTCTGCGATCGGTATTAGAGCGGTTCCAAGTTGCTGTCGCGGGACTCGCCAGAGTTCCGCCCCGAAGTCTGGCGACTTCGGCTACAGATAACCGCTACACGGCTGATGGAACCGCTCTAGTCAATCAGCCGGAACGCGCTTGTGTCCAGTTCAACCGGGGCTAGCGCCCTGCGGCTCATTGTACTCGCGCAAAGGTCATGCTGAGGCTGTGTCGCCACACGCGGCGCGGGTTCATTTGTGTCGCGAGGCGCAGCGTTCGAGGATCGCTGCGCTGAACGAGTCGATCGGAAGGACTCGATCGGAAAGTTGCTCGGCAATTGCGGCTCCGGGCATGCCGAAGACGACGCTGGTGGCTTCGTCTTGGGCGAAGATCGTGCCGCCGTGTTTGTGGATGGCTCGCAAGCCATCGACACCGTCGCGGCCCATGCCGGTGAGGATGATGGCGAGGGCTCGCTGGCGATACGACTCGGCGACGGAGCAGAACAGATGCGTGCCCGAGGGACGGAAACCGGCGATGGGTGGGTCGTCGGAGAGGATGATTGTGCCGCGCGAGGTGACTCCGAGATGACGGTTTTCGGGAGCAAGATAGACCGTACCGTCGCTGAGTGTCTCGCCTGGCGAGGCAATCTTCACAGCGAGTGGGCTGACGGTCTTCAACCAGTTCAGCAATCCGAGCGTGAAGCCGACGGCGATGTGTTGCACGATCAGGATCGGCACGGGGAAATCAGCGGGGAGACCGCTCAAAATTTTTTGCAGCGCGGGAGGTCCGCCGGTCGAGGTTGCGATCGCGCAGATTCCGATCGATGACTGCGGGACGTGAGGGGCAGAACGCGGAGCGACTGCGGGGGCGATCGGCGATCGCGTCTGCATGTGACGCAGGCGGCGGATGACCTTCACGTCGGACATCGCTTTGATGGTCTCGATCAAGATGCGGCAGTCACGGTCGAACTCGGCGGTCTCCGGACTGGACGGTTTCAGCAGCAGCGTCAATGCGCCGGCGGCCAGCGATTCGACAGCGGTCGCGACTTCGTGAACCATCGTGCTGGCGGAAATGAGGACGATCGGCGTTGGTACGTCGAACATGATCTCACGCGTCGCCTGCAAGCCGTCGAGCACCGGCATGTGGATATCCATCAGCACGACGTGGGGCCGGAGTGACTTCGTCTGCTTCACCGCCTCGGCACCGTCCTTCGCTTCGCCGACGACTTGCAGTTCGTGATCGGCCGACAAGATGTGTCGCAGCAGTTGCCGGCTGGTCGCCGAATCATCGACCACGAGGACTCGAATCATGTTGTCTCCATTCAAATCAACCGTGCGACGACTCGCTGAGGTGGCCGCGTTCGCCAGAACGTGGGTGGTCTGTGCAAAAACGTGGAAGGCCCACGCTCTGGCGAGCATGGCTACGGTCAGACCAATCGAGAAATGACTTCCAGAAGTGTCCGTTGGTCGAAGGCCCCTTTGGTGACGTAGGCGTTCGCTCCGACTTCGAGTCCGCGGGCCTTGTCGGCGTCGGTTTCACGCGCGGTCACAAGCACGACGGGGAGTTGAGCGAACGGCTTCGCCGCGCGGATCGAGGCGGTCAACGCGAAGCCGTCCATGCGAGGCATGTCGACATCACTGACGACGAGATCAATCGGTTGCTGCGGCAGTAATTGAAAGGCTTGTTCGCCATCAACGGCGGTGACGATTTCGTAGTCGGCCGCTTCGAGGATCGTCTTGAGGAGCATTCGGGTTGTCAGCGAATCGTCGGCGACGAGCAATCGTTTGCGGCGCGTCGTTGGCTTGGCGATATCGTCCGCGGACTCGCGTCGCACTTGTTGGCCAAGAGCCATTCGCAGCAGATGAGCGACATTCAACAGCAGCGCGATCTGTCCGGACGGCAGCAGTGTCGCGGCGGAGACTCGATGCAAGCGACGGACTCGCGTGCCGAGACTCTTCACGACGATGTCTTGTTCGGCCAGCACTTCGTCGATCGCGAACAGCACTTGTTGCGAACCGGCCGTCAGCACGACGCCGAGCGATTTCGCGGGATGCTTGTCGCCGTTGCTCGGCTTGCTGTGTTCGACCATTGGCGGACGGCCAAGCAACTCGCCGAGGTTCGACGATGGGATCGGGCTGGTCGGCGTGAGCAGACAACGGCGACCGGAAATGATCGCGAGGTCTTGCGGAGTGAACCGAACGATCTGCTGCACGGCGGTGGTCGGCACGGCGAAGATGTCGTTACCAATTCGCAGCAACACGGCGCGGATCGTCGTCAGCGTCAGCGGGACGTTGAGTGTGAATCGCGTTCCGAATCCGGCGGCGAACGAGACATCGACGTTGCCGTGCAGTCCCTCGATCTTGCTTTGCACGACGTCCAGCCCGACGCCTCGGCCGGAGACATCGGTCACAGTTCGCGCGGTCGAAAATCCGGGTTGAAACAGCAGCCGCGTCAGTTCGCGATCGTCCGTCGGAACGTGCCAGCCTCGTTTCGTCGCCGTTTCGCGGACGCGATCGAGTTCAATGCCACGTCCATCGTCGGAGACGGTGACTTCAATCATCGCACCGCGCAAGGCGGCGGCGACGGTGATGGTGGCGGTCTCCGGCTTGCCCGACACACAGCGATCGGCCGGCAACTCAACACCGTGATCGACCGAGTTGCGGACGAGGTGCAAGAGCGGAGCCTTCAAACCTTCCAGTACCGAGCGATCGACTTCGACCTCGGCTCCATGAATGATTAACTCAACTTGCTTGCCGCTGGCATGAGCGACATCGCGGACGGCGCGGTCGAGCCCGGCACAGGCTTCGGCGAACGGCAGCATGCGGACTCGGTAAACCTCATCTTCGAGCGTATCGCACGAATGGCCGAGTTGCCGCCCGTCGCTGCGGACGCGCGTCGCCAATTGATCGAGCGACTTCTCGAATTGTCGGATGCGATCGCCCGTTTGTTGAAGTACGGAGAGGGCTTGCCGAGGCAGCGCGGTGACGATGTCGGAACGATCGTGATGTCGCGTTCCGTTCGAGTCGCTCGAACGTTGTACCGTTCGGTCTCGCTGACGAAGCAGTTGCCGCAGCGGCTTCTCGACCGTGCGCCAACTGGCCGACCAATCGGAAGCCATCTCGCGGAGTTCGGTGACATCGTTGAATTGCGATTCGACCCGTCGCCTTGCCACGAGCAATTCACCGCATTGAGCGAGTAACGTATCGAGTTTCTCGGCCGCGACGCGAACGCTCGCGGCGGGGACAAGTTCAGGTTCGTGGCGGATGTTTCCAGCATCCGACGTCTTCGCGATTGCGGAAACCGGTGATGTCGGTGCCACGAGTGCGGCGATCACCGATTCCACAGCCGGAGCGGAGCGGCTTTCTGAGGTCGCCGGATTCGTCAGAGTTCGGTCCGAAGTCTCACGACTTCGGCGACGGGGCTCATCGCGATTCGGGATCGGTGCGGGCTTTGACGTCTCGCCCCGCGCGGCGAGGTCGATCCGTGGGAGCAGTTGAGCGAGCGGCGAATCGCTGAGGTCGCGTTGCTCGCGGAGTCTCATGCCCGCTTCTTCGAAGGCATCGGCGGTTTGATACAGGATCGCGAACAGCTCGGGTGTGAAGTCGCGGCGGCTGTCGCGAATCGCCGAGAGAATGTCTTCCAGCAGATGTGCCGCACGTTGCACGACATCAATGTTGGTGGTCTGGGCCGAGCCTTTGATCGTATGAGCCGCTCGGAAGAGATTGCGGAGATGCTCGTGCCGCTGTGCCGGTTCGGGAGACTTCTCAATCGCCAGCAGGTTGCTGTTGAGCGCAGCAATGTGCTCAGGCAACTCTTCGAGAAACGCGGCCATCAAGGCTTGTGTGAGTTCTTGTTGGTTCATGGTGGGTGAGCCTGGTGAAAGTAACCCGAAGCGTCAGTGAGGGAGGTTCGTTGATTTGCGGTTCCGCCCCAACGGGGCAGCAATATGCCAGCCCAGGGCAAGTGACCAACGGGAACGCCGCCCTGGGTAAGCGAACAACACACGATTCAAAGCCCTGAAGGGGCGACACAATTTTGACGAACTCATTGGTTTCGCCCTTATACGGATCGCACAAATTAGCCGCGCGGCGCTAGCCCCGGTTTTT
>JAYVQJ010001025.1:0-4183 GCA_043777235.1 Planctomycetia bacterium | reverse complement strand
GGGAATAGTCGGGCGTCCCGTTGAGCAGTTCAGCCCAGCAACACAGACATCTCGGAAAGTGCTCAGCGACCGTTTTCTACTGACTCATACGAAGTCCCAGAATTAGCCGCGCGGCGCTAGCCCCGGTTCGTACCGCAAAAACCGGGGCTAGCGCCGCGCGGCTAATTCTGGGACTTCGTATGAGTCAGTAGAAAACGGTCGCTGAGCACTTTCCGAGAAGTCTGTGTTGCTGGGCTGAACTGCTCAACGGGACGCCCGACTATTCCCGTTCGCTCGGTCTCCCATTCACCGACCCAGCGGTCGAAGTCGAGCAGCGACGCGACACGATTGTTCTTGCCGTGAACGGCCTCGAAGTTCGCTGGCAGCTTGCTGCGGTCGTAGGCGATCAGTTCCAGATCATCGAACCACGCGGTTCCGTTGCCTTCGACATGGCACGTCGGCACGAGTTGTGTCGCATCGGAATAGGTTTCTGCCGCGTCGGTCTTTTCGAGCAGATGCCAGCCCGGCTGATCGGCCGTGACGCCGACGAGGTCATGCACTCCGAGCCATTTGCCGTTGTGAAAATAGTTGAACTTGATGATGGCTCGCGCGGCTTTGTCGCTCGACGTGAACTTCACCCAGCCTTTGAGCGCGTACCGCTTCGAGCGATCCAGCGGCACGCTGTTGGCGAATATGACCGCGCGAGTTCCGACCGCCGTCAGCTTCAACGATCGCTGGCCGGTGTGGCCCGGATCGGCGATTTCCCACTGTGACTTTGGCCCCTCGTTGAACCACGGCGACCAACCGGGCGGCAACTGCTTTTGCGGCGAGTCTTCCAGAGACGGATCGTTGATGAGGTTCTGGCCGACAGGCACGCTGATTTGCGGCTGGTCGAGTTTCGTGTTCGGAGCCGCATCCAACTTCGTCGAACCGTCTCGCGCCACGAGAATCGTCTGCAACGAGTTCGTCGCGTCGTAGGCTTTGTCGTCGAACTCCAGCTTCGTCGCCTTGCCGCGCAGTTTGAAACGGTTGTTGTTGATCGAGATTTCGTTCTGCTCGTCGGCGAATTTGAACTTGATGAGCACGCCCGGCAGTTTGTCTCCCGCACCGAAGTCGATGGTCCCTTCGCCGCTCGAACCCTTCAGCGGCACGTTGAAACTGCTGAAGCCGCGGATCGTGGCCTTCGGATCGCAGGCAATCCCGTCGAAGACGATCAACCAAGTGCCGAACCGAAACGCAACGCGGCCTTCGCGGCCGAGCAGCGCAACCGGCACTGAGCCGCCGCGATTGTTGCGCGGGTCGTTCAAGTACGCGGTCACGGCGAGTTCATCGCGGAACGGTGTGACCGGTGGCGGCGTTAATTCCGGAGCGGCGATCTTTGAGTTGTCGGCCGGCGGGCGATCCGCATCGGTGGCCGACAACCGGAAGCGGCCGAGATTGGCTCCGTGCCAGATCGACTCGTGACGCAGCGTGATGGAGATGGTCGAGCCTTCGCCGATAGTGAGCGGCTCGGCCAAGTCGAGCACCAGCGTTTGGTTTTGCATCGGCGCGTCATCGCGCCAGATCGCCCAACTGCCCCGGCCGGGGATGGCGAATTGCGAGGCGTCGTGGCTGTTCTGTGTGTAGTCCGCGAAGGCTCGTCGAACGGAAATGAGTTTGCTCGGAGCACCGGCGGCGGGTTGAAAACGAATGTCGGCTCCGGTCAGCACGAAGCTGCCGTTCTCGTGTCGGCCGGGGCCTCGGTTGGGTAGTTCGTCGTCGCGAAGCACATCGAGCCGTAGCGCCGTGACGTGCTTCAGCGACGTCTTGGTCACGAGCGTGTATCGGGCCTGCGCGGGATTGTGCCCTTCGACCAACACGGACGAATCCTCAAGCCGCCGGAGCGTTTCGCCGGCATCGGCGGTGAGCGTGGTCGCTTCCAACGGCGACCACGCAACTGATTCCACTTGGTGTTTCCAGCGGTCTTTTTCCTGCTCGGTCGTAAAGGCTTCGATCGTCGCCTTGGGCAACGCCTGACGCAGTTTCTCCAAGCCGGCCGATCTGATCCTCGATTCGCGCAGATCGAGCGTCTTGAGTTGGGCGAGGCTAGTCAGATGCGTCAGCCCCTCATCCGTGACGGCCGTTTGCCGGAGTCCCAAAATCGCCAGTGCTGGAAACTGCGCGAGGTACTTCAAGTTCTCGTCCGTGATTGGAGTCGAGTTGAAATACAACTCGTTCAACAAACTCAGCGGCGCGAGTTGGGCAAGCCCCGCCCCCTTCACGTTCGTGGCCGACAGATTCAGTTGCCGCAACTTCGTCAACGGAGCCAAATACGCCAAATCACCGTCTGAAATCGTCGCCCCATGAACGGCCAAGACTTCGAGCAACGACAGGTGCTGGCCAATGTGCTTCAGTCCCACGGCGGTCGTCGTGCGGTTGTAGTTGAGATCGAGATATCGCAGGCTGGGCAGGTCTTTCAAATCCTGCAACGCGGCATCGGAAACCTGCGTGTTGAACAGTCGCAGCCACCGCAGGGATCGCAGTCCGCTGAGCTTGTCGAGCTTGAAGGACGAATCGAATTGCAACGGAAAAAGATCAACCGTCAAGACTTGCCAATCGCCACCTGGCAAGTCGGCTGGCTTTGGGACGTATCGCTCCACGCCATTCGAGCTGATCAGCACCTTGCCACCCAACCGCAGCACCCATTCGGCCGCTTGCTGATCGCGAGGGAATCGGTTTGAGATTTCGGTCTTCGCCGGTTCGGCACTCGGCGGGGCTTTGACTTCGTTCGCTTTCGGCGTGACGGTCGCGACGATGCGTTCGTGACTGCCGCGCGTCACATGCAACTTCGTGGTGCTGAACTTCAACCCGGCCGGCATTTCGGTCACGTCAATCTGGTAATCGCCGCTCCGCAGCGATTGGGCTCCTAATTTGAGTTGAAACTCACGACCAGAAACGGTGTCCCGAATCTTCACAACGGAGTTGTCGATCAACACGGCGACATCGTCCTCCGCTTCAATGACGAGTTCCCCGTTGTCAGTCTTCACCTGAATGACCACCGCCGTCGCCGCCAGCAATACGGCAAACAGGACCGCCGCCGCGATCAAGAGACCACTGCGACGTTGAGGACGTTCTGCGCCTCGCGTGAACGGCGTGAACGCCGCCGCAACCTCGGCCGGAGTTTGAAATCGCTCGCTCGGATTCTTCGCCAGCATCCGCGCGGCGATCTTCTCAACTTCGATCGGCACATCCTTCCGCAACGCCGTCAGCGAAGGCGGCGGTTCACTCGCATGAGCCTTCAACTTTGCGACGAGACTGTCCGCCTCAAACAACGGCTTCCCCGTCAGCAAGAAATGCAACGTGCAACCGAGGCTGTAGATGTCCGCGCGAATGTCCGCCGAGTGCGCATCGACCGCCTGCTCCGGAGCCATGTAGTCCGGCGTCCCCATGACGCTCCCCATCGTCGTGAGATGCGCGACCGTCGCTTCCAGTAGCCCTGTCGCTCCGCGACAGAATTGCCGATCGCGCGAATCGCGTTCTTCGGTCGCTGCGGCGTCGATCTCGGATTCCGCGCTGTCCGACGTTCGGCTTTCCTGTCGCGGAGCGACAGGGCTACTTTCAAACGCCGACTCTGTCGCGAACCCGGCCAGGCCGAAATCCAAAATCCGCACTTGCCCGCCACTCGCGAGCATCAGGTTGTGCGGCTTGATGTCGCGGTGAACCATGCCTTTCTCGTGAGCGTGTTGCAGTCCAACCGCCACTTGCCGAATGCACTCGCACGCCTCGGAGACCGACATCGGCCCGCGATGCTTCACGACGCTAGAGAGGTCCGTCCCTTCGACGAATTCCATCACGAGGAAGTGTGCGTCACCGGCTTGCTCGGCGTCATAGGACGCGACGATGTTGGGATGCGACAACATCGCCGCCGCTTGCACTTCGCGACGAAACCGCTCGACCGCCTGCGGATTCCGTATCAACTGCGCATTGATGAGCTTGATCGCCACCGGCCGATTCATCAGCCGATGCTCGGCCCGATAAACGTTGCCCATGCCCCCTTTGCCGATCAGTTCGACGATCCGATAGCGCGGATGCTCGGCCAGTTCGAGCGGCAATTCGTCAGGACCGATCGGCTCACCCGATTGCACGAGCACCGTCGCAGCGTCCGTAGGATGGGCACTCTTGCCCGTCCCGATTTGGAGTCCAGCCAAACCGAATCAGACAAAGC
>JAYVQJ010001024.1:0-4193 GCA_043777235.1 Planctomycetia bacterium | reverse complement strand
ATCCCGTTCGTCGTGATGAGCGACTGCTGGCATCCATCGCCAAGCGGCCCGCCGCGGCGGGTTGTACGAGCGACGAAATGGGCACGCAAGGCAGGGTGAAACGTTCGCTACGTTGTCCTGCAAACCGATGGAAATATCTCGCCGAGAATGTGTTTTCGGCTCGGCGACAAACCGGGCAACCGGGTAACGGAGAATGAAAATGAAATGGCTTTCCACCATTCGAGTTGGAACGCATTCATCAACCGCAGGGCGCTAGCCCCGGTTTGCTTTCGCTTAACCGGACGCTAGCGCGTACCGGCTGATGAAACTTGACTCATTCACAACACGTTGCGGTGCTCGATCCGCTGTGTCCGACAAAGTGAGGCCGCACGACGCCCCGTTTAGTCCACGGGAGCCGCTTCGCGGAAGGGGAAACTATCCACCGAGATCAGCTTGATGGGGACGAGATTTTTGGCGTTCGGCAATCGGAACGGGATCATGTAACAGCCGACCTTCCCCGTCGTCAGTTCCGCCACATAGATCACGCTCGCGGCTGGCTGCGATCCTGGCTGGGCACGGATCTGTGCGAGTCCCGGAACCATCGCGTACTGAGGCTTGGCAGATTTGACTCCCAGGTCCGCGGCAACGTCGGCAATGAAGGACTGCACGAAGCCCTGATTTCCTTGCTTGCTAAGACAGGCCCCCGTCAATCGGCCGGTGAGAAAATCGAGCACGAACACGGCTTCCAAGTTTTCCGCACATGTGACGCTACACATCCCGAATTTTTCGTTGCGATCCGAGGTCGCCGCCGTCAGCGGGCGCTGCGGCCACAGCGCCGCAATCCCCAAACCCACGACAACTCCGGCCAGCAGCCAGAGATATCCCGGAGTACGACAACGAAGAGCCGAAGTAGTCAGCGGTTGAGGTGCGAGAGGTTCCACGAGAAGTCTCCGTGAAGATCAAGGGGCCAGCAAAATCCGTTTGAGCACGCTGCTCACAGCGGGCATTTTGAGTCGCTCGCAATCTATCGAGCCGTCCGATCACCGACTAGGCCAGCCCACTTGGCGGCGAACTCGTCTTCCGGCGTTTGTCGACATTGGACTACCTTCCAAGTTGAGATTCGATGTGGCTGGCCGATGACGAAAATGAGTTTCGTGTGAGCCCCGCCGACATCCGATCGAAGGGGCAATCTCATGCGAACCATCGCCGTGATGAATCAAAAAGGGGGAGTCGGCAAGACGACCACCAGCGTCAATTTGGCGGCGGGACTGGCGGCTCGCGGACGGAAGGTGTGTCTGATCGACCTCGACCCGCAAGGACACGCTTCGATGCACTTGGGGGTCGAGCCAACCGGGTCGATGCCGACGATCTATCAAGTCTTCGCGGGTGAGAAGACGATGGCCGAAGTCCGCCACTTGGTCGCTCCCAATCTGTGGGTCGTACCGTCGAACATCGAATTGGCCGCCATCGAAATGGAGCTGGCGAACGTCTCCAACCGCGAACTCATCTTGCGCGAAGCGTTGCAGCAGTTCGCACAAGCCGAGCAACCGGATTACATCGTCATTGATTGCCCTCCGTCGCTGGGAGTGCTGACGATCAACGCTCTGACTGCGGTTAAGGAAGTCTTCATCCCGTTGCAACCGCACTTCTTCGCGCTGCAAGGGTTGTCGAAGTTGTTGGAGACGACCGCTCGCGTCACGCGGCGATTGAATCGAGAACTCAAAGTCAGCGGCGTGGCGATCTGCTTATTCGAGACCGGCACGCGGCTGGCCAGTGACGTGATCGCCGACCTGACCAACTTCCTACGAGCCAGCGATTCGAGTGCTCCGTGGGCAAACGCCCGCATCTTTCAGACGAAGGTTCGCCGCAACATCAAGCTCGCGGAAGCGCCGAGCTTTGGCCAGTCGATCTTCGACTACGAACCGAAATCCGCCGGCGCGCAGGACTACCTGTCGATCATCGACGAAGTCATTGCGATGGAATCCGCCCACTCGATCCCGCAAGCCGCGTGAACGGTCGAGCTTCAAAAGAACGGGCAGAGCATCGCTGCAACGAGATGCCTTCATCCGTCAGGTATCACGTTCTGTCGGGATCATTTGCCCGACATCAAAAGCGACGTGAACCCGCAGAGAAAGTATGCCGGCTCAAAATTGGCTGCGGACAAAGTAGACCAGTCACTCCGTGACTGGAATCTTCGAGTCACGGAGTGACTCGCCTACTTTTCATTGCGGATCTACTCAGCCAGCCGCGCTCGTCGGCTTGGTGCCTCTTGAAAAATGAGCGTTGACCGCGCAACTTGTGTGTCGCGCGCCGAGGAACCAATCCGTCGGCTCTTCGGCCAGATTGACCACCGTGTGAAAGAAGGATGACGAACATGACCGCTGCCACTCCCCAAGAATTCACGTTTCAAGCGGAGATCAAACAACTGCTGCACCTGCTGTCGCACTCGCTGTATCAGAACCGCGAGATTGCGATTCGCGAGCTGGTCTCGAACGCCTCGGATGCGCTCGACAAGTTTCGGCATCTCGCGCTGACGAACAGCGAAATCTCGAACGACGCGCCGTTGGAGATTGTGCTCGAACCGAATGAGACGGACTCGCTGCTCGTCATTCGAGACAACGGCATCGGCATGACGCACGACGAGTTGGTCAAGAATCTTGGCACGATCGCGCACAGCGGATCGCTGGAATTTCTGCGGACTGCGGCCCAGCAAAAGACGGACGCCGCCAACAATCTGTCGCTGATCGGTCAGTTCGGCGTCGGGTTCTATTCCGCGTTCATGCTGGCGGACAAAGTCGAGGTGCTCAGCCGGTCGTATCAATCGGACGAAGGTTGGAAATGGGAATCGGACGGCAGCGGACGCTTCACCGTCGAGTCTCACGAGGGACTGACTCGCGGCACGCAGATTCGGTTGCACTTGAAAGCCGACCTGAAGGAGTTCACTCAGCCGTGGCGATTGAAGTCGGTGCTCAAGCAGTATTCGACGTTCGTGCCACATGCGATCAAGCTCGGTGACGAAGTGGTCAACGACCAGAAGCCGATTTGGGTCGAGCCGAAGAGTAACGTCACCGACGAGGAGTATCAAAAATTCTTCGAGCATCTCACGCACGGCGTCGGTGACAAGCCACTGTGGCATTTGCATCTGACGGCCGACTCGCCGTTTCAGTTTCATTCGATCTTGTACTGCCCAGAAACGAACGTCGAACGTTTAGGCTTCGGCCGAGCCGAACATGGCGTGCAACTTTGTGCGAAGCGAATCCTCGTGCAGCACAACTGCCGCGAACTGCTGCCGGACTATCTGCGGTTCTTGCACGGCCTCGTTGATTCGGCCGACTTGCCGCTCAACGTGTCTCGTGAGGCACTGCAAGACAACACTGTCTTCCGGAAGATCAAGAAGGTGCTCACGAAGAAGGTGCTCTCGCATTTGGAATCGGTCGCGGCCGACACGCCGGACGAGTACCTGAGCTTCTATCGCCAGTTTGGGATCACGCTGCGCGAAGGCTTGCACTCGGACTTCGAGCATCGCGAGGAACTTGGCGGCCTGTTGCGATTCGCGACGTCCGCTCTGCCTGTGGAAGCCGACCAGCCAGAGCCGTTGACCGGATTCGCCGATTATGTGAAGCGAGCACCCGAAGGTCAGAAGCAGATTTACTTCGTCGGCGGTCCGGATCGGAAATCGTTGGAGAAGAACCCCAATCTCGAAATCTTCCGCCGCAAGAAATTGGAAGTCTTATTCGTCACCGACCCGATTGATGAGTTCGTGCTTTCAAATTTGCGAACCTTCGAAGGGAAGGATTTGGTCGCGATCGATTCGTCAAAGATCGAGTTCCCTCCGGCCAGCGACGAAGAGAAAGCCGAGGAGGCCAAATCCGAAGAACAGCAAACCGCCGCCGCCGAGGCGTCTGGTTTTCAGCGCGTGCTGGAATTGATCCGCACCGAATTGGGTGACGCGGTCAAAGAGGTGCGAGCCTCGAAGCGGCTCACCGACAGCGTCTGCTGCCTGGTCAACCCGGAAGGCTCGATGAGCGCTCAGCTCGAACGAGTCCTGTCGATGGGTGACCGCGAGATTCCGGCCTCAAAGAAAATCTTCGAGGTGAACCCGTCCGCTCCGCTGATCGTTCGGCTGAGCAGCCTGGCCGATCAAGCGGGATTCATCCAGCAATGTGGCCGACAATTGTTCGCGAACGCTTTGTTGCTGGAGGGTGTGCCGCTCG
>JAYVQJ010001023.1:0-4214 GCA_043777235.1 Planctomycetia bacterium | reverse complement strand
AATCACCCGGATCGCAATCCGGGGGACGAGGCCGCCATTGGCCGCTTCAAAGAAGCGGCCGAGGCGTTTGAAGTGCTCAGCGAGTCCGACAAGCGGGCACGCTACGACCGCTTCGGCCACGACGGCGTCAAAGGAGCCGGCCACGCGGGAGGTGGCTTCCAAGACGTCGGCGACATCTTCGAGATGTTCGGCGACCTGTTCGAGGGTTTTGGATTTGGCGGCGGCCGTCGCGGGCGCGGTGGACCGCGAATGACTCAGGGAGATCACCTCAAGGCGTCGCTGACGATTGACCTGCTCGAAGCGGCCAAGGGCTGCTCGCGCGAGATCGAAATCAAACGCCGAGAACTCTGCGGAACGTGCAACGGTTCCGGAGCGAAGGCGGGATCAACGGCCGCGACGTGCGACTACTGCAAAGGTCACGGCCAAGTCGTGCAGTCGCAGGGCTTCTTCCGCGTTCAAACGACCTGCCCCGCCTGCCGAGGCGAAGGGAAAATCGTCCGCGACAAGTGCGCCGATTGCAGTGGCTCCGGCCGCAAGGTCGAGAAGGTGCGGCTGGACGCTCGCATCCCGCCCGGCGTCGATACCGGTATGTCGCTGTGCTTGCGCGGCGAAGGAGAACCGGGACTCAACGGCGGCCCGCGCGGCGATCTGTACGTCGAGATCAACGTCCGAGAACACAACCTCTTTGAGCGGGACGGCCAAGACCTGATCTGTCATGTCCCGATCACCTACTCGCAGGCGGCGCTCGGTGCCGAGATCGAAGTCCCCACGCTCGACGGCAAACAGCAACAAGACATTCCTGCCGGCACACACTCCGGCGAGGTCTTTCGCAAACGCGGCGGCGGCATGCCCGACCCACGCGGCGGCCGAGCGGGCGACTTGCTCGTCGAGGTCCACATTGAAGTTCCCAAGAAAGTGACCGACGAACAACGCGAGTTGTTGTTGAAGCTGGCCGAACTCGAACAAGCCAACGTCAGCCAACACCGCTCGTCGTTCTTCGACAAAGTCAAAGACTGGTTCACCGGTGATGGGCAGTAAATTCACCACAGAGAACACAGAGGAGGCGGGAGTAATTTTTCAACGCAAAGACGCAAAGGTGCGAAGAAACGCAAAGAAAGAATTTGAAATGGTCCGGTCGCGATTTTGGACTCTCACACAAATGAGTTTCCTCTTTGCGGCCTTTGCGTCTTTGCGTTGAAAACTTTTCTCTTCCTCTGTGTTCTTTGTGCCTCTGTGGTGACCTTCAATCTCTAATTTTTCAAACTCACGAAGATGACCATGAACGAAACCACGAACGAACAATCCAATCCTGATGACATCGCTGCGGCTGTTGCGGAGGCCGTCTCCGAGACTGCGGCTTCCAATGATTCGGCCGACGCCGTGTTCTCCGCATTGCAGTCAGAGCGGGACCAATTCTTCGAGAGTTGGAAGCGCGTCCAGGCGGAGTTCGAGAACTACCGTCGCCGTGCTCAGCGCGAGCGCGAGCAAGACGCGAAGTACGTCGCGCTGCCGGTCATCCGCGACTTGCTGCCGGGGCTGGACAATCTGCGCCGGTCGCTCGAAGCCGCCAACAAGAGCGGCAAGCTCGAAGAGCTGACCAAGGGAGTCGAGATGACGCTCAAGCAACTTGAATCGATCCTCGTGAAGCACGAAGCGAAACCGATTCCCGGAGCGGGCAGCCCGTTCGATCCGAACCTGCACGAAGCGATCACGCAGATGCCCAGCGCCGACCATCCGCCGATGACTGTGTTGATGGAAGTCGAGAAGGGCTACACCCTGCACGACCGCGTCGTGCGGCCAAGCAAAGTGATCGTGTCGGCTCCAACGTAGCCCTGTCGCTCCGCGACAGGAAAGCCGAACGCTTCACCGACTGTCGTTCGCGCGATTGACCTGCAAGAGCCAATAAATGTCGTTCGCGCGCTCGGCTGTCCTCTCGCGGAGCGAGAGGGCTACGTTCATGCGTCTGCATCTTTCTCCAGCAGCAGCCGCAGATACGAGCGGCGTTCAGATTTGCTGAGTTGGAGTTCTCGCGAGAGAGCAAGGAGACATTCGCGAGCAGCGTCGCGGTCAGCGTCTTCGGCAATGATTTCGAGTTCGGCGAACCAGCCAAGGTTGTGGACGTCGTCCAGCACGATTTCGAGATCGCGGTCTTGCCAGAGCAGATAGAACGGCTCGCGGCGTTTGACGACATCGCGAACCGGGTGAAAGCCGAGTGACGCGAGCATGTCGAGCAGTTGGTCCCGCTCGGTCAGTCCGGCGGCGGTTGCGATTTCGATCTCGCGGCGCGTCTTGGCGACCTCATCGAGCACCGGGCCTTTGTAGGTCAGATAGTTTTCGTCGCCGACACAGCGGACACGAAAGACTTCATCGGTCTGAGCAAAGTCGCGGCTGGGATGAGCCAAGTAAATGTCGCGCTGATCGAGCGGCTCAGCGGGTTCCGCACCGAGCGCTGCGAGCTTCTGCCGCAATGCGGCGACGGCGTCCGCATCGGCCAGCGGGAATTTCATTTCGACTTCGTAGCTCATTCGGTACTCGCCAGAAGTGAAGTAGGGTGGGACAAGGTCGCGACGAAACGGTGGGCCGTCGCAAGCCATTCAGACTGAATGCGGAGGATGACTTTGGCGGATCGATCTCGCCAGCGACCGACGGCCCACCAGTCTTCGGCTTGCTCGTCCCACCCTACGTCAACTCACTCGGTTCGCGCTCCGGCCGCGAGGTCTTGGCAGAGGAGTTCGAGGTATTCCCAGGTGAAGAGGCCGGTGTCGTGGCGGTCGTTCCAAGAAATCTTGATCGCGTAGTTTCCGGAAAACTGAACGTTGGTCGGAGCGATCGCGATCGGGACATCTTCGACATCGACGACTCGGATGCCGCTGACTTCATCGACACACTTGGCACAGGGGCAGCGGCCTCGCAGGAAGCGATACGGCAGTTGAAACGTGCCGCTCGGCCATTGCAGTTCGAGAACGCCCTCTTGCTGACGGGCTTTGATGCTGAGAGGCGGAGTGGTCATGCGGCGGCTTTGGGGAAGGAGAGTTTTTAGCCACGGATTGAACACGGATGAAACACGGATCAGGACAAGACGACAAACCCAAAAGTCTTTTTCCTTGTCCTGATCCGTGTTTCATCCGTGTTTCGTCCGTGGCTAAATCTTTTGAGTTTCTTCAGGTACGCCTCAATGATCGTGGCCGCCTTTGAAGACCGCGTGGTCTTTGTTGTTGCGGGAGGCGATGTAGGCGACGAGGTCGAGGATTTCGTCTCGCGTCAGTTTTTCCAGCAGGCCCTTGGGCATGATGCTGACTTTGGAACGGGTGCGCTCGGCGACTTCGTTGCGTTTGATGAGGATGGGTTCGGCTTTGACCAGCGGGTTCTCGACGAGCTTGATGATGTCGCCGGATTCCTCGATGACGAGGCCTTGCAGGACTTTGCCGTTCTGCAATTCGATCACGTTGGTTTGGTACTTCTCGTTGATCTTGGCACTGGGGTCGAGGATGTCTTTGAGGATGTCGCTGGGTTTCATTTTCGCGTCGAGCTTGGTGAGGTCGGCACCGAACTCTTTGCCGACGTCGCCGAGCTTGTGGCAACTGACGCAGTTGGCGATGGTGAAGAGTTGCTTGCCGGCGTTGAAGCTGCGCTTCGCGTGGTCGGCGTGATCGCCTCCACCGTGGCCCATCGCGGCGTGATCGAGAGCTTCGATGCCGGTGGCGAGGTCTTCGAATTTCCATTCGGTGCGCGGACGACGGTCTTTCAACAGCGGATCGACGGCGACGATTTTTTGCGCCGCGAGGTACGCATCCGGGGCGGCTTCATAGGCGTCCAAATCAGGGACAACGTAGAGCGCGGCGTACATTCTGCGCCAGTGGCCGGGGTAGGTGCAGACGATCGGATACACGCCGGGTTGCTTCGGGACGTTGAAGCTCAGACGTTGGCTGTCTCGCGGTTGGAGCAGTGTGCTCTTGGCGAGAATCTTGGGGCTGTCGGGGATGTAGTGCTTCTCGGCGAAGCCGGGTTTTTGGGCGTTGGCTTCGGAGAGCAGGCCGATTTCTTCGAGAGCGCCAGGCTGAGTGATCGCGAGGTTGTGGGGCATCAGGTCGGAGTTGTCCAAGACGAATTCGATCGGCTTGCCGGCTTGGACGACGATGATGTCTTTGTCGTAGCTCATCTTCTCGAAGACGGTGCCGATCTTGATGACTCGGATGCCGAGTTCGCCGAGTTGT
>JAYVQJ010001022.1:0-4221 GCA_043777235.1 Planctomycetia bacterium | reverse complement strand
TCTGGGACTTCGTATTACGAGTCCAGAGACATCGGACAGTGCTTGTCAACGTTCTCCCGCGACTTCGTTCAGCAGCTTCGTCACTGCCTCGACGATCTTTGGTGACGCACCGACGTCCAAGTAACTGGATCGTGCTCGCCATGTTTCATAACCGGCAAGGTCGTGTTGCTGCGGAGTCGGCAGGTATCCGTTCCAGCCGTTCGCCAGTGAGATTGTGAACGTTGGCTTGAGCGGACTGCGGCGTTTGATTTCGAGGCCAATCTCCGTGAAGACTTCGGCCGGGATCGCGACGATGCCGAGGTCTCCGATGCGGATGACTTGTAGTTTGAGCTTCACGGTTTCGGGGTACTCGGTCAGCTTGAGCGTCTCACGAGCATAGATGTCCGGCATCGTCTTGTAGGGAAACTCGCCGGCCTTCGAGAGCCGTTCCTTCGCAGCGGCGATGTCGTCGGCCGACGGCTTGCGGACTTTCAATTCGATCTCGGTCTCGCGCATCGCGATCGTCGTGGCTGACCGGTATTCGGCGTTGTCGTGCGCCGTGAGCGCTGCTGTTGCGACACTGTTGGCGACAAGTTTAAGTTTCTCGAACGGCTGATATTTGGGCGGCATCGTCAGGCCGAAGTTGACGTTGTTGACGTCGCCGCTCGTGCCGTTCGACATGATGCCGACGAACGCCGGTTGCTTCTCGCCGCTCGACGGACCATTGGCTTTCAGCAGTTGCCCGATCCGTTCGGCGAATGCCCCGAAGTAATCAGACGACAGATCGCCTCCCGTGCCACCGACGTAATGCAACGAATAGTTGGCAAGGAACGCGCGCGGGCGGCCATCGGAAGATTGCACGCTCAAGAAACTGACTTCAGGATCAACGGGACCGACCGACTTCGTCACCTTCGGATTGCCGTACCCCGGATTCATTCGCGCCTTGTCGATCATCCCATACGGATTCGTCTCGTTCGTTGGCTCTTTCAACAGCCAACGACGATTGAAGACTTGTGTTTCGTCGCGCCCGACGCCCCACGCGACGCGAGCCGGCGCGAGATGATCGTTCGCTTGCTTGATGCCAGCGGCGATGCGATCGGTGAGGAACTCGACGTACTCTTCGACCGGCTCACTTTGAAATGCTCCCGTGACGGTCGGGCACGAATGTGCGTGCGTCGCCGAGATCAACAT
Organism: Planctomycetia bacterium; assembly: GCA_043777235.1. Taxonomy (GTDB): domain Bacteria; phylum Planctomycetota; class Planctomycetia; order Planctomycetales; family Planctomycetaceae; genus SXKJ01. Next base: position 3,051 of record JAYVQJ010001022.1, on the reverse strand, counting down.
TCGCTCGGTCGGGATACCGGTCAACTTGCTGGCCCGCTGCTTGGCATCATCCATCAATTCGCGGCGGATCACGCAGTTGTCGACAACAACGAACGCGATGCGCGTCTGCCCGTCGTCGAGCACCAAGCACCGCGCGTGCAACGGATCGGCCGCCCTCTTTGCAGGCGCGTCCTGCATGTTCCCATTCATCGAAATCGGAAATTTCAGCGGCGTGACATCCATCGCGAACGCTCCGGCTTTGATTTCGCCGGCGCGCGAGTGAAATGGCACAGCGACACTCAAACACACCAGAAGGGCCACGTTGACGGCCGACAGACTTCGATTCATGACAAACTCCTGTATGAACGTCGGAAGCGACGTCCGTCAGAGTAACCCGATGCGTCAGCAAGGGCGAACGATCAGAAGAGATCCGTTGCCTCGCGCCATTTCCTCGCTGATGCTTCGGGTTACTCTGGTCGCTTCGATTGCTATGCTCCCGCCGCCGAGTCGCCGGACCAGGAACGGCTCGTCGATTCGCTCGGCACTTTCGAGGAGGATCTCATGCGAGCGGTTTGCCAGCGATTCGGAATTCTTGTGGTTGCTGTTGTCGTGGCGATGTCTGTTTCGACGTTGCCGGCTCAAGACGAGGACATGGTCAACGAGCTGTCGCAGTTCTACGGCTTCAAGCCGCTGGAACTGATCAAACTCTCGGATCGTTCGGCCAACTTGGTGTCGGGCGACTTCAATCACGACGGCATCACCGATTTGGCGATCGCCGACAACGCGCACAGCCGGATCGACTTGTTGTTGCAACGCGCGGCGAAACCGGCGAACGCTCCGGCGGGAAAGGTCGAGGTCAATCACTTCTCGCCGCTGTGGCGGTTCGAGCATCGGAAGCTCAGCGTCGATCACGAAATCGCCGCGATGGCGATCGGTGATTTCAACAACGATGGGCTAACCGATCTCGCGTACTTCGGCGGAACCGACAAGCTCGTCATTCGCTTTCAGCCGAAGACTGGCGACTGGACCGAGAAGACCACGATCCGACTGCCAGAGGTTCCTTCTCTCGCGTGGGTCGTGCTGGCGGGAGACCTCAACAGCGACAAACGCGACGACATCGCGGTGCTCGGCGCGAACCAGACGTATTTGCTGTATCAACAGAAGGACGGCAAGCTCGGCTCGCCGCAGAGCTTGTTCAACACATCGCAACGACTGTCGTTGGGACAGATCGCGGACCTCGACGGCGACGGCCGCAAAGACTTGTGTTACCTCTCGCACGACGAAGGAGAACAATCACTCGCCGCTCGTCTGCAAGGACAAGATGGACGACTCGGCCCGGAGTTGCGATTCGAGATGACCAAGCCGCGTTCGGTTTCGATCGCGCAATTGGATCAATCGCCGCAGGTCGAAGTGCTGACCGTCGATTCCTCGACGGGTCGAGTGAAAATTCTGCAACTGGAACGTCCGACGCCGAAGCCGGGAGAACTCGCCAGCCGTTTGATTCAGTACGGACTCGGGCAGCAAGCGGCCGACAAATCGCGAGACATTGCGACGGCTGATCTCGATGGCGACGGGCTGACCGATGTGATCGTTGCTGACCCCGATGCCGCCCGCATGATCGTCTTCAAGCAGCGGAAGGGGATCGGCCTCGAACAAGGCGAAGCGTTTTCCGGCCTCGTTGGGGCGGAACAAGTTCGCGTCGCCGATCTCGACGGCAACGGAGCGGCCGAGGTCGTTGTGCTCAGCACGAAGGAGAAGACGATCGGTGTCAGCCAAATGGCCGAAGGTCGTCTGACGTTTCCGCAGGCGTTGCCAATGAGTGGGAAGGAACCGATCGCTCTGGAACTCGCGGACCTCGACGCAGACAAGCATTCGGAAGTGATCTACTTGACGAAAGCCCGCGCCGCACGCGAGACGACCTACACGCTGGAAGCTCTGCGTCGTGCGGCCAACGGCAGTTGGGAACCGCATCAATTCGACGGCAAGCCGTCTGTGACGCTCGAACTCAAAGCGACGCCAAATCGGATTCAAAAGCTCGACATCAACAACGACGGCAAGCCGGAGTTCATGGTCTTCGGAGGTTCAGACAAGGCTCCGGCACTGTTCTCGCTCGACGCGAAGGGAGTGCCGATGGAAATCAAGACCGAAGGAGGCATTCAGCTCGGCAACGTGCAACCCGGAGCGGTCTTCTTCGGACAACTGCAAGGCCCCGCGCTGCTGATCGCTCAGGACAAGTTCGTCCGCAACATGCGCTTCGACGAACCATCTCGCGGCTGGCAAGTTGCCGATCAATTCAATTCCAGCGAAGCCACCTCCAAGACAGTCGGAGCCGCAACGCTCAATCTCGACGGACAACCGGGTAACGAGATCGTGTTGATCGACGTTGGAGTTCAGAAACTAAAAATCCTTCGTCGCGAAGAGGGTGTCTATCGTCCGTGGCAAGAGATCGAGCTCGGCCGCTTCCCGTTCAAGTCGGTGCATGTGGCCGATCTGAACGGCGACAATCAAGACGACCTGCTGCTGTTCGGCCAAGGCAAATTCGCCGTGCTGTACTCCGGCCGAGCGGTCCCGACGATGAAAGAGTTGGCGACCTTCGAAACAAAAAATGAAAAGACCTTTTTTGCCGATGTCGTCGGCGGCGATTTGAATGGCGACGGTCAACCCGATCTCGCGGTCATCGACACGCGGTCGCACAACATCGAGATTCTGAATTTCACACCGTCCACGGCTGACATGCCCGCCGCGCTCCGCTCGGCTCTCAGCTTCCAGATCTTCGAGGAAAAGAGTTTCGCTCGCGAAGACGAAGGGGGCGACTTCGAGCCACGCGAGTCACTGATCGTCGACGTCACCAACGACGGCCGCCCCGATTTGGTGTTACTGGTTCACGACCGCATCCTGATCTACCCGCAAGACGACGGCCGATCCGAGGACGCAAAGACCGCGACCACAGGAACGCGGAATACGAAAGAGTGACTACTGAATGCAGAAGTTTCTGATGGCAGTTCATTCTGACTTCAGTATTCGCCATTCAGTATTTCGGCACTCCGCCATTCATGTTGAGTGATGTGGTCC
>JAYVQJ010001021.1:0-4223 GCA_043777235.1 Planctomycetia bacterium | reverse complement strand
ATTCCGGTGGGTCTCGATGACTCGACGCCACCCGACAACCCTCGCAGCACGGCAATCTGGCCAGCCGTGACAGCCAGCCATGACTGACGACGACTCGAATTGGAATAGCACGCTCTGACCATCGGTCTGGGTCATGCGACCCACCACTCCTGAAAACCATTGCGAAGTCTCGGCATCGCGAGACGAGCGCCTTGTCACAGATCAAAATTCCGAGCGCGAAAAACAGCCGCGAGGCGTTCGCACTCGATTGAACCGGACGGGATTCCTGGGTGCTCGTCGCTCGCCTTGAAAACCATGCGACTGTTTCACAGAAGACCGATTTGGGATTTCCGATCAGGAAGGAACTCATTCCCCAGAATTCCCCATTTGAGTATTGAATCATTCACCAACCAAGTCCGAGTCCTCTGCGTTGCTGGACTTCATCCAACGTGACCTGTAATTTTCTGCGTACTCGCGGCGGCTCGATTGTCGGATGAGATGATTCGGCGGCCTGCCAAACGAGTTGGGCAGCGGCGGAGCCTCGGAGTTTCGGCCGCTGTTGGTGTTTGAGGTCAACGCTGAACGGACGACGGAAGTCGGCGGTTCAGACCAAGAGGATCGGGTTGATGAGTAAAAATACGGACAATAACGGCCACGGCGGAGTGATGATCGAGGCGCACGGCCTCAGCAAATTCTACGGCCCGTTCGCGGCCGCTCGGGAGGTCACCTTCTCGGTCCCCAAAGGTGAGGTCGTCGCCTTCCTAGGGCCGAACGGAGCGGGCAAATCCACGACGATGAAGATGCTGACCGGCTTCCTCACGCCAACGGAAGGCTCGGCTCGCATTGGCGGGTTTGACGTCGCAACGGATCGGCTCGAAGCCACCAAGCTGATTGGCTATCTGCCGGAAAACGGCCCGCTGTACCACGAGATGACGCCGAAGTCACTGCTGGAATATCTCGGCACCGCGCGGGGCATGTCGGGGCCGTATCTGCAAACTCGCATGGAGTTCGTCGCCGACAAATGCGCGCTGCGAGCCGTTTGGAACAAGACGATCGGCAAGCTGTCTCGCGGTTACAAGCAGCGTGTCGGCATGGCTCAGGCCCTGTTGCACGATCCGGAAGTACTGATCCTCGACGAGCCGACCAGCGGACTGGACCCCAACCAAGTCCACGAGGTTCGGAATCTGATTCACAGCCTCGCCAAGAACAAAACGATTCTGCTGTCGACGCACATCCTTCGCGAAGTCGCGGTCTGTTGCAGCCGAGTCGTCCTGATCAACGCGGGACGAATCGTCTTTGACGGTTCGGTTGAGCAGATGGAGGGGCAAGGACATGACATGGAAGCTCGCTTCCGAGAATTGACGAAAGCCCGAATGACCTGATTTGAGTTCAGCGAACCGGAGGGCGTCAGCCCCCGGACAGTGTTCGTCCTCGAACAGCGTTAACCGCTGACAGGTCAGGAGGCTGACGCCCTCCAGCTCGCCTAAGAGTTGATTTTATTTTGGAAATCTGAGATTTGGAATTTTTCCCAACGGGATGCACTATGCGAACTCATGTGATCAAAGCCGTCTTCTGGCGCAATCTGGCCAGCTATTTTTCGGGGATCATCGGCTACCTCTTCATCGTGGTGTTCGTCGTCGCGTGTGCGGCTGCGGCGTTCAGCGCGCGGTTCTTCACGAACAATCTCGCGACGCTCGATCAGCTCAGCGAGTATTTTCCGTTGCTGCTGCTGTTCATCGTTCCGGCCGTAACGATGACGTCGTGGGCCGAGGAAAAGCGACAGGGAACCGACGAGTTGCTGTTCACTCTGCCGGCCAATGATTTCGATGTGCTGATGGGGAAATATCTGGCGGTGTTGGCGGTCTACACGATTGCTCTCGCGTTTTCCGGCTTCAACTTGTTCGTTCTGGAATGGTACGCCGAACCGGATTGGGGACTGCTCTTCACGACCTACTTCGGCTATTGGCTGGCGGGCGGAGCATTGCTGGCGGCGGGCATGTTTGCGTCGGTGCTGACCAACAGCGTGACGGTTGCGTTCGTGCTGGGAGTGGCGATCGGCGCGATTCCGATTTTCGTCTCGAAGCTGTCGATCGCTCACCCGATCTTCGGGGCGCTTAGTCTTCCGGAACAAATGAAGGAATACAGTCTCGGCCTGATCCCGCTGACGAGCGTCGCCTACTTCGTGTCGCTGACGTCGTTTCTGCTGTATCTCAACTTAGTCTTCATCAGCAAGCGGCACTGGAGCGGCGGCAAAGAAGGCCCGACGATGTGGATGCAGTACGTCGTCCGAGCGGTCTCTATGGCTGTCGCGTTGATCAGCATCAACGTGCTGGTGGTCAAAGTCAGCGAAGCGTTTCCGCTTAACGTTGATTTGACGACCGAGAAACTCTTCACGCTCTCACCCAGCACGCGGGAACTGATCGGCAAGATCACGCTCGACCGACCGGTGACCATCCAAGCCTTCATCTCGCCGGACGTGCCTCGCGAACAAGTGGCGATTCAACGGCGGCTAAAGGGTCTGCTCCGGCAGTACGACCGCGAGGGAGGCTCTCGGCTCGAGGTGCGGTTCGTCGACGTTGCTCCGTACACGCCCGAAGCCGATGAAGCTCGTTTGCTGGGAGTGCAGTCGATGCAAGTTCCCACGGACGAAGATGGCCGTCTCGGAGTGCAAGAAGTTTTTATGGGAGTTGTCGTCAGCAGCCCGACCGACGAAGTTGTTGTTCCGATCTTCGAGAAGGGGACGTCGATCGAATACGAATTGACCCGCTCGATTCGCACGGTCGCGAACGAGAAACGGCTGACGGTGGGTATCCTCACGACCGATGCTCGCGTGGCCGGCGGCTTCGACATGACGCACTTCCGAAATCTGCCCGAATGGCGCATCCACTCAGAACTGAAGAAGCAATACAAGGTCGAACAAGTCCCGGCGGAATCGCCAATCGACGAGAAAAAATACGACGTGCTGATTGCGGTGATGCCTTCGTCGTTGTCGCCCGCACAGTTGCCCAACCTGGTCGATTACGTCAAGAAGGGCCGCCCCACGTTGATCTTCGACGACCCGCTGCCGCTCTTCGAGGGTGGTGGGACGATGGCACCGCGAATGCCCAAGCCGCGACCCGGCGGAATGATGGGCCAGTTCAATCAACAGCCGCCCGAACCCAAGGCCGAAGATGGCAAGCTGACCTCGTTGCTCAAGGTGCTTGAAATCGCCTGGGATAACGGTGAGGTGATCTTCGACGTCGCCGGTCCCAACGTGCATCCCGACTTGGCTGATCGGATCAGTCCAGAACTGATCTTCATCACCACCAAGTCGGGCAATAAGGGAGCGATCAGTCCCAACAGTAAAGTCACCGCGGACCTTCAAGAACTTTTGATGTTCTTCCCCGGCAACATCAAACAGCGGCCAGGGAGCGAACTCAAATTCGAGGCACTGCTGCGATCCAGCGCCAAATCGGGCACTCACGAATGGGAAAGTATCACTCGGCAGAGCGGCAATCCGTTCGGGGGCGGCGGCATCGAGATCAATCCCAATCCTCCACACCAACTAACCGGCGAGTCCTACACGCTCGCGGCTCATATCACCGGCAAAGAGACAAAGGGACGCCTCGGCTTGAATGTGATTTTCGTCGCGGATGTGGACCTCATCGCCAATCAACTCTTCTCACTGGAAGCGTCGCAGCAGATGCCGAACTTGCGGATCGACAATGTCAAGTTCGTGCTCAACTGTGTCGACGTGCTGGCTGGCGAATCGGCCTACATCGATCTCCGCAAACGCCGCGCTCAATTGCGTACGCTGACCGTTCTGCAAGGGGTGTCGGATGAGTTCCGAAAAGCCCAGACGGAAGAACGAGGCAAAGCCGAAGCGGAAGCCAAAGAACAACTCTCGAAAGCCCAAAAGCGACTCGACGAGAAGATCGCGGAAATCGAGAAGAACGCCAGCCTTTCGCCGCAACAAAAGGCTCAACAGATCGCGATCGCACGTGAGACCGAGCAACGCAAACTCGACGTCATGCGAGTCAACATCGAGCGTGAGAAATCTCAGAAGATCGAACGAATCGAAGCCAAGACGAAGCAGCAAATTCGCGCCTACGAAGATCGAATTCGTTGGTGGTGCCTTCTGCTGCCGCCGCTCCCGGCAATCGTCTTGGGGATCATCGTGTTGTCCTCCCGAATCAACGCCGAATATCGCAACGTCGAAGCCGATCGCCTTGTGAAACGCTAAGTAGGCGAGTCACTCCGTGACT
>JAYVQJ010001020.1:0-4234 GCA_043777235.1 Planctomycetia bacterium | reverse complement strand
GCAGGTCCGCTTCAAAGATCGGCTCCAGCACGGGGGCACCCTCTGGGTCCACCGCCGTCTGGATGACTCGGTCCTTGATCGTCGGAATCCCCAGCGGCCGCTGCTTCTCGTCCGGCTTCGGAATGTACACACGACGCACCGCGTTCGGCTGGTACGTCTTCCTCCTGAGTTCTTCCGCTCCGCCAAGGCGGATTCAACCACTCGGTAGTGTCCGAATTTGAGTGGGCCGATTTCGCCGAAATCGGCTTTTCCCGGCGTCGGCGACGCCGGACGACATTCAAATTAGGACACTTCTAACCACTCCATCACGCCGAGTTGCTCGATGTCCTCGAACGTCTGGCCGTCGATGCCCGGTGCTCCGCCGTTAATCCGGCAACGAGTCCACGCATCCCACGGCACGTCCTTCCGAGACACCTTGTCGTACAGCGAGTAAAAGCGGACTGAACTTTTCGCTCCGCCCGTGCGAGCGTGATGATCGCTCCAACTCTCTCTCGAATTCACCGTCGAGCGGTCGCTCGGACCATCTGCCCGCGGCGGCTTCGCTTTCGTCTGCAACGCCGTCCGCAACTTCAGAGTCGATTTGAGCATGGGTAGGCTCGCCAAAGCGCCCCTTTCCATCGAAGGCTTCCACGGTTTCGTGACCTCCACCATTGCTCCAATTGCTACCGGCTGGAACAACAAGTGGCCGGACGGGACTCTCCCCCGCTGAAGATCAACACCTTTCACGGCGCACAGAGCGATGACGGCTACGTTAATCACTCGAAGCAGGCGATGCTGGCGGTGAAGCCGTGGATGTAGTTCTTGCCGCCGACGGGGCCGAGTTCGCCTTGGGCGAAGAAGCCGGCGACTGGGATGCGGCCGAGGACTTTCTGAATCGCGCTGGCGTCGTGATGCGGCTCGTCGAACAGGCGCGTGCCGCGACCGTTGCAACTGAAGAGCAATGCTCCGCGAGTCGGCGAGGGTTGTTCGGCTCGATGTTGATCCAGCAGGTGGGCGAGATCTTCATCAGCGGTGTCGGCATCGCGAATGTGGAACTGCACGGTCTGTCCGACTCGGACAAGGTTGCCAATTGCGATTGCTCCAATTTGCTGATCGGCTCCGATCACGTTGGCAATCAAGAAGTCGCCGCGACCGAAGGTCGGTTTGTACTCGCTCATCGCGATGCCGAGATGCAGCCCGCGCTGCACGAGTCGCTGATCGCGCGCCGGCAACTCCGGCAGGAATTCGCGAAGACGTTCGATCGTCGGCTTGCCTCCTAACTCGAAGACGATGTTCCGTTCGGACTTGGTCACGACGAACGTCGGGCCGATCGGCCGGCAACCTTGCGAGACGACCGACCGCACTTTTGGTCCGCCTTGCAGCAACACGGCGACGGTTCCGTCGGACAGGCACTCGTCGTTGAGGAAGACGCGATTCGCTCCCGGCCCGCCGCCGCTTGCCATTCCGCCGAGCAGCGGGACGCCGGGAAGTTCGTCGGCGAAGCGGTTGATCACCGAATCCGGCACCGATGTGAACGGCTCGCCGAACGCAAAGAGTGCTCGCGCATCAGCCGCACGATCGGATAAGTCATCGGGGAAGCCGGTCGCGATCAGGCCGTCGGGAGTCTCACCAAACTCGATGTGAAACGGAGTCAACGTTGCTCCCGGCAACACGCCGGCCCACAGACTCAGCGCGGGGCCGTCTTCGATTTCGACATCGCCACCGACGACCGTCTCGCCGGAACAGCCAAGCAATACCTCGGCACCCAGTTCGCGACGAATCGTGGCTGGCAAATCTTCAAAGCCATCAGCGTGAGCGTGTGAAGCGAATACGAAACAGAGACTCGGCGATTGACCGGCAAGTTGCTTGCGAACGTCCGCACACACGGACTGCACGGCGGAATCAAGATCGGCATCGAGCGAAAGACTGGAGGCATACGTCATGGCGTGACTTTGAGACTCTCGAAGGAGATGAATCGTTCGCGAGACCGCGTCTCGCGGCCCGTTTCTATTCGTTGAGCGACCGGCCTACAATTCCGCCCGCGATTTCGGTTTCAACGGCTTGTTGAAGAATCGTGGTGCGACGCTCCGCGTTGCAATTGTTCTCGACGTTTTTCAATCACTTCTCCCACCACTCACGACGCGGAGCGTCGTGCCACATTGAACAAGGAATCCTCGCCATGAATCTGCTGCAAGGTCTGACTCTCGGTGTCTGCTGTTTGTGCGGTGTCTCCTCGGTGGTGCTGGCGGCGGATGCTCCCAGCGGCAAGCAGCGCGTGTACTTCGGCACTTACAGCGGCAAGTTGAGCAAAGGGATTTATCGCAGCGAACTCGATCTCGCGACCGGCAAGTTGTCACCACCGGTGCTTGCGGGCGAGGCGACGAATCCTTCGTTCCTGGCGATCGCTCCGAATCAGAAGTTCTTGTACGCAGTCGGTGAACTGAGCGACGTCAACGGCAAGAAGGGCGGAGCGGTCAACGCCTTCGCAATCGACTCGGCGACGGGCGATCTGCAATTGCTCAATCAAGAATCATCCGTCGGAGCCGGGCCATGTCACATCGTCGTCGATCGTTCGGGCAAGAACGCACTCGTGGCCAATTACGGTGGCGGCAGCGCGGCGGTCCTGCCGATTCAATCCGACGGCAAGGTTGGCGAGGCTTCCTGCTTCGTGCAGCACAAGGGGTCAAGCGTCAATCCGGGTAACCAGTCGGCTCCGCACGCGCATTCGATCAACGTCGATGCGGCCAATCGGTTCGCGGTTGTGGCGGACCTCGGTATCGACAAAGTGCTGGTCTATCGGCTCGATCCCGACAAAGGGACGATCACCGCGAACGATCCACCGGCCGCGAGCGTCGATGCCGGTTCCGGCCCGCGTCACTTCGCGTTTCATCCGAGCGGCAAGTACGCCTACGTCATCAACGAGATCAAGCTGACCGTCACCGCGTTCCAATACGACGCCGAGAAGGGCGTGCTCACGCCGCAGCAAACCATCACGACGCTCCCTGAAGGAGTGACCGACCGCAAAGGGATGTCGACTGCCGAAGTGGTCGTGCATCCGAGCGGCAAGTTCCTGTACGGCTCGAACCGCGGGCATCACAGCATTGCGATCTTTTCGATCGACCCAGCGACCGGAAAGCTGACCGCTGTCGGCCATCAAGGCCAAGGGATCAAGACGCCTCGCAACTTCAACATCGACCCGACCGGCAATTATCTGCTGGCCTGCAATCAAGACAGCGACAGCGTGATCGTCTTCCGCATCCATCAATCGACCGGCCAATTGGAATCGACCGGGTCGAGCGTCACGGTCGGCACGCCGGTGTGCGTGAAGTTCCTGCCGCTCGCGAAGTGACCGCAAGGGCATCACGGCCAGCCACTTCATCGCCTTGTACGGCTGTCAGAAAACTAGCACGACGCGCAAGCGAGTGGTTTTCTCAAACGACCACTCGCTTGCGCGTCGTGCTGGTCCGTCGATTCCGTTTTTCCACTCGCAAATCAACCGAGTGGGTCAGCTCATCAACAGCGGGAACGGATTCCCCTTCGTGAGCTCAAACGGGCGGTTCTGTTGGTCACGCAATTCCTGATGCGGGTCGATGCCGAGCATGTGATAAATCGTCGCCACGAAATCGGCGGGGCCGACCGGATTCTCGGCCGGGTACGCTCCCTGCTTGTCTGAGGCTCCGTAGACTTGGCCTCCTTGAATTCCCGCGCCGGCGAAGAGGACGTTGTACAACTCTGGCCAATGTTCTCGTCCACCGTTCTTCAGCGTGACTTTCGGGGAGCGGCCGAATTCCGACGCGACGATCACCAGTGTTTCGGCGAGTTCACCGGTCTCGGCCAGGTCGGTCATCAGTGCGTAAAATGCTCGGTCGAACGGCGGGATCAGGTCTTCTTTCAAGGCCGTGAAGTTGTTCCAGTGCGTGTCCCAAGCGAAACCGTTCTTGCCTTGGGTTCGTTGCCAGTTGCATTGCACGAGCCGCGTTCCCGCTTGCAGTAGCCGTCGGCCGAGCAGCACCGATTGGCCGAACAGCGTCCGTCCGTAACGCTCGCGAGTCGCGGCCTCAACGATCGACAGATCGACCGCGCGGCGCACGGCTTCGGAGCCAACGACGTCGAGTGCCTTGCTCTGATTGTCTTTGAGCGACTGCGCGAGTGCTCCGTCGCGAAGGTAATCGACTTGCTGGTTGAGTTGATCGACGAGTCCGACTCGGCGACGGATCACGGCGAGGTCTTCGTTCGGGACGAGCGGCAAATGTTC
>JAYVQJ010001019.1:0-4241 GCA_043777235.1 Planctomycetia bacterium | reverse complement strand
GCCGGCGAGCCGAACTCGCTGGCGGTGACGCGGGCCAGTGCGGTGAGTTGTCGCCAGCGGAACGGTTGCCGCATGTTGGCGAATTCTTCGCTGGTGGTGCGGTAATACTTCTCGGCGTGCAGAGCACCGTCTTCGCTGATCGCGAACTTCAGCAGCAGGTCGAGCACCGGCCGCGGCGAATGTTTCAGTTCGCCGCAGAGATGCACGAGTGCGGCAGCGCGGGCTTGATCGTTCGCGCGAATCGCGTCCTCGGCTTCGGCCAGCAGCTTGCTGGGGTCGCGCGTCGTGATCTTTTCGAGGATCTCCGCGTGCGGTCGCGCCTTCCAATTTTGGAAGTCGCCGCCGCGATTGACTCGGTCGTAGGCAACTTGGAATGCACCGAGAATCGTGCAGGCGAACTGATTGCGAGCGTTGCTGAACTTGACCATGTTCCGCCACGCATTCGCCGAATCGCTGGCGTGAACGCCAATCGAATCGCCATGCACACTGCCGAGCGGTTTGCCCGGCTGAACTTCACGCTCGGTGCGGCCGATGTCTCGCAGCACCAATTGATTCGCCGCGAGACAAATCGCTTCGCAGATCGCATCCGGTGCAATGCCGTCAGCCAGCGCCGCTCCGGCGAAGTCGGCGGCTTGATCGGGAGTCGCCTTGAACAATGTCAGGCTGAATTCCTCGACCCACGCATCGTCGGGGACTCGCGTGCCGGGCGTCTTGCCGGCGAGCTTGTGCTGATCGAAGACTTTTGGAAGCAACGTCCGCGGCCGATCGAATTCGGCATTGCGGTTGACGTTCCGTTCGCTCTTCACGCAATAGCGCACCGACTGACGCAGCATCGTCACGGCTTGTTCGGGACCGACCAGATCGAGCAACGCATACGCTCGGTACGGCAGCACGACGCGATGCACTTCGGTGTTGTCATCGACGGCGTACATCACCGCGTTGAAAGCTTCCTCCGGCGAGATCGCCGCTGCCGCGAATGTTTTCTCAGCGTTGTCGATGTCCTTGCTGTGAACGGCGTCACGCACGGCGTCACCGGCAACCGCGCCGGCGGGCAAGGTGCCGGCCGTGATCGGGTGCAGCACTTCGTTCTTGCGTCCTCCGAAATCGTGAATGCGGTTCGTATTTCGATACAGCACTTTCAAAATGGGCAGAGCTTGCTTCTCGGTCGGTAACTCCTGAGACATTTGATAGGCCGGCATCATGGCCATCATCGTGTGGAAGCCGATGTAGTCTTCGCCGCCGAATGTTCTCGCGTTCGCGAGAGCCGCCGCCGCGACGAGCGTTTTCAGATCCGTGCCGTCGTGCATCTTCGAGACCAGCGTCGAGAGCAACTTGTTGATCGGCGTGTCCTGCATCAGTCCGACGAGCGGTTCCAGAGTGCCGAACGTCAGCGTGTTCGCGTCCGATCCTTCGGCGGCTCGTGCCGTCGATAGCCCCAAGTCCAGCGCCGTGCTGTATCCGACTCCCGCGACCAACATTCCTTGACCGACATTCGCCAAGAATTCACGACGAGAACGACGCATGATCCACCTCCACAACCAGAACAATGGAAAGAGGCTCGCACAGCGCGGGCGACGAGGCGGAAAGTGTATCCCGGAGTACGCAGGCAGGACACCACACTCCAGGGTTCCGAAGAAATTCGCGAAAGTTCCCTGACAACGGTCCCGGCATCGCTGAAGGTGAAGCCAAAGGCATCACCACCGATCAACCAGTCATCAGCATTGCCGCGTCTGTCATGACCAGTCATTCGCGATGTGATCGGTGGTACGGTTCCGTTTCCATGCTCGGTGAAGCATTCGGCTCGTCATACGGAGCGATGACGGCGACGTTCACAGTCCGGTTCGCGCGAGGATATCGCGTAACAGTTCGACCGGGACTCCGGCTGACCAGGCAGCGGCGACGGCCGGCAGCAAATGTTGACGAGCGATCGAGCCGGACGAGTCGATTCCTTTAAGCGGCAGAAAGAACGCATTCGGGCCGGTGCCGAGGATCAAGCTATCGTGCAAGAAGAAGGCGACTCGGCCACCGCGTGCTTGATGCTCGCGCAGTTGGGCGGTCTCTCCGGAGATCGAGTACAGCAGCACATGGCCTCGACACGCCGATAGCAGTTGTTCGATGTGCGGCGCGGACGCAGGGACGATCGCGGCTCCTTCGGGCGGGACGGCGTGAACCAGCGGCAAGGCTCCATGAACGAGTTCGTCGGCGAGCGAATTCGCTTCCAACGACGCGAGGTTTGAGAGGACCGCGACGTCGCAACGCTCGCAGCCCAGTCCGATGGCCAGAGCCTCAGCCGGTTGGCTTTCAAAGATCGCGCTTTCGACACGCGGATGCAGCAGCAGCGAACGGATGCGGTCTTGATCAGTGCCGCGCAGTTCGTACGGCCGGTGACCATCCACATGGACTTCCGAGCCGACGGAGATGCCGACGCGACGCCCGAGTTTGCGGAGCAATCCCGCGATCAAGCGGCCGATGTCCCCCGCATCGGAGCCACCCGTCAGACCGATAACCGGAATGCGGCCGTCTTCTCCGCCAGAGAACATCAACTCGACGATCGCATCACCGACCGGTTGCGGCTGTCCAAACAACGGCTCGACGTGCATCAATAAACCGGGGCCGGCGTTGACCTCGATGATCATCCCCTCTTGTTCTTCCAGCGACCGGCCAATGTCTTCCGCGATGACGTCCAGGCCGGCGATATTCAGCCCCACCGTTTGTGCGGCGAGCACCGCTCGTTCGGCCACCGCCGGATGCACTTCGTTCGTCTCGTCGGTCGTCAAATCGCCGTTGAATGACACAATGACTTCGACGCCCGCCTCAGGAATCGATTCGGGAGTCATCCCTTTGCGTTTGAGCAGTGCCAGCGCGACATCGTCAAGCTGCATCGTCGTGAGTAAGTCGGTGTAGTTGTCTCCTCGCAACGGATCGAGATTCACTTCCTCGACAAGTTCCTTGATCGTGCTGCGTCCGTTGCCGGTGACGACGTCGCTCTGGCCGCGGGCTGCGGCGATGAGCCGATCCCCGACGACCAACAACCGATGAGCCTGCCCACGGGCAAACTTCTCGATGATCACGCCGGTGGTCCCTTCTTTGTTCTCTCGCAACGCCAAGTCGAACGCTTCCGCAATCTGTTCGCAGGTCATCAAGTCGAACGAAATGCCTCGGCCGTGATTCGCATCGCGCGGCTTCGCGACCACTGGAAAGCCGACATCACGAGCGATCGCACACGCTTCCTCGGCCGTCTGAGCGACACGCCCTTCTGGCACCGGAACGCCGACTTGTCGCAGCAGTATCTTCGTCAGCTCTTTGTCTTGAGCGATGTCCTCGCCGATCGAGCCAGTCTGATCGGTCTCGGCGGTCCAGATGCGATGCTGCTTCGATCCTTCGCCAAGTTGTACGAGGCTGCCGCTGGTCAGTCGTCGGCAGGGAATGCCATGTGCCGCCGCCGCACGCAGGATCGCGCGCGTGCTCGGCCCCAGTCGCTCGTCGTCCGCCAGATCGACCAGCTTGCGAATCTCCGCCACTGCGTCGAATTCCGTGTTCGTGATCGCCGCCAACAGGCATTGCCGAGCCGTCTCCAAGCAGGCTCGGCCGAGCGGTTCTTCCTCGAACTCAAAGGTCAGTCGTAACGTCGCATCGTCCGCGCGTTCACAACGGCTATAGCGCGGCGGAGTCCCGGCCAACGCTTCGAGCACACAGGTCACTCGCCTCAGCAGGTCTGCGAGTGGCAGACCACGTTCGGCGAGTTTGTGAAACGATTCGTGTGACGGTGTGACACTGTTCTCTGATTGAGTCTGCTGTGGCGGATCGTCCAGCGCCGGCAGCCACGACAACAACCGAGCGACCACAGACGGATCGTCGCTCGACCGCCAGTCTTTTCGAGTCTGCAAATCGACCAGCACCTCCAACGTAGGCACGCCTGACCAACGGTTCGGTCCGTGATACGCGACGATCTGACGAAACTCCATCTTGTACTCCACTCGGTTGCGTTTGGCGGGTCCACGATTCGTGGCCCAATAAATTCGGAACTCGAAAGGCGGAACGTGGAAGGATTCGTAACACTTTAGTTCGACTGCCTGAGTTCTCGTAGGGTGGGACCAGCGGCGTTTCGCCGCGCCGGCCCACCCTGAGTTTTCGGGCCAACTTTGTGGTGGGCCTGCGCGGCGAAGCGCCGCTGGTCCTGTCTTTTACACACAACTCATGGTGTCGTCTCTGGGCCGAAGGTTTGCCAGGCTCGGGAGTAG
>JAYVQJ010001018.1:0-4242 GCA_043777235.1 Planctomycetia bacterium | reverse complement strand
AACACGCTCGTCGCGGTCAGCGGCGATCACGGCCCGCCAGGGTTCACGCACGGCAAGTGCAACCTGTACGACTTTGGCACCGGCGTGACGCTGGCGCTTCGCGGAGCCGGTACGCGCGGCGGCCGAGTCGTTAATGACTTCGTCGGACTGCCCGATCTCGCGCCGACGTTTCTCGAAGTGGCTGGCGTCGCCCGGCCGGAGGTGATGACCGCTCGCAGTCTCGTGCCGGTGTTGAAGTCCGCTGTTGTGGGCCAAGTCGATGACGAACGCAGCTTCGTGTTGACCGGCCGCGAGCGGCATGTCGAGGACGCTCGCGACGGACATCTGCCGTATCCGCAACGAGCGATCCGCACGAAGGATTTTCTCTACATCATCAACTTCGAGCCGGATCGCTGGCCGATGGGCAACCCGTACAAGCTTGACGGCAACGATGAGCCGGATGCCGCCATGCTCACGAACAACACGCGCGTCACCCTTTCCGACATGGACTCCGGCCCGACGAAGGCATGGCTTATCAAGCACCGCAACGAGCCGGAGTGGAAACCGTTCTACGATCTCGCCTTCGCCAAACGTCCGCGCGAGCAACTGTTTGTCATTGCCGACGATCCCGATCAACTCCGCAACGTCGCTGCCGATCCGAGGTACGAGTTGGTGCGTGCCGAGCTGAATCAAAAGTTGATCGCCGAACTGACTCGCACCAACGACCCGCGCGTCACCGGCGACAAACAGTTCTTTGAGACGCCGCCGATGGCCGGGCCGTTGACAGAGCCACGTCGTCAAAGGACGGCAACAACGAACGATGGCAAGGCCGCGTTGCGCATTCGACAGTTCCTCAGCGATCCTCAAACGGGTGTCGCACAAGCAGTCATGACTGACGGGGCGGCCTTGATTCACACGAATCAGATTTTTCCAGTGGATCAGTTCGGCCATGTCGTCGGCAAGAACGCAGCGGCTCAAACCGACGTCGTGCTGAAACAGTTGATGTCGTTGTGGAAACGCTACGAAGCCAAGTCGCTCACGCCGGTGAAGCTCAACTTTTATGTGACGAGCGATGCCGCAATTATCGACGTCCGGCGGGCGCTGTTCGAGAGTTGGAAAGGGCAACCGCCAGTCGCGGTCTGCTTTGTGCAAACGCGGCTGCCGATGAAAGCAGCCTTAGTGGCCGTGGATGGGATCGCCGCTGTCGAGCCAGACGCCGAACCGCCCATCGCAGCACGTCTCAACGATCCTGTCGGATGGCGTTCCGCACTTCTGCCGGCGGGACCGCGAATTTACATCTCTGGTCAGGCCGAAAAGGGAACTGATCTGCGAGACGCGACAATCAAGACACTGCTTGGCCTGAAGGCCACATTGCAGAATCTGGGATGTGATTTGAAAGACGTCGTGCAGGTGAAGAGTTTTTTGACGCCGATGAGCGACCTGACTCAAGCCGAGAAGGCGATCGCTGAGTTCTTTGCTCCGAAGCTTGCTCCGCCGTGTGTCTTCGTCGAATGGGAATCTTCGTTGCCGATTGAGATTGAACTCGTGGCGTCCGCTCGGCCAAATGCCACTTCGCGTGAACCGCTTGAATTCATCACGCCGCCGGGGACGACTGCGTCGCCGGTCTTCTGCCGAATCGTGCGGGTCAACGATCCGCGCACGATCTTTGTCTCCGGATTGTACTCGCGCGAGCCGGGCGACGGAGCGGCTCAAGTCAACGACGTGTTCGCTCAGTTGCAAGACATTCTCAAGGCCAGTGGCAGCGACCTGCGGCATCTGGCCAAGGCGACGTACTACGTCAGCGATAATGACGCGAGCACGAAGCTCAACGAACTACGGCCGAAGTTCTACGACCCACAACGTCCGCCCGCGGCCTCGAAGGCTCAAGTCTTTGGAGTCGGCATGAGCAACCGTTCGCTGACGCTCGACATGATCGCGGTGCCCACCAAATGACAACACAACGAGCCATTGAGCAAGGATTCCGGCTTGTCGAATCATCATCCGCTGATGAAACTGATGCCCCGCCGAGTGACCAGCCGATGCTCGAAGTGGGCCGTTTCCAAGTGTTCTCGTGGAGATCGACGCGATGAATCTGCGACATCCGATTGTTTCGCGACGCACCGCCGTGCAAGCGGGAGCCGTCGGGTTGTTGGGATTGGGAATGAATCATTTGGCGGCACTGAAGACAGAGGCCGCAGGTGACTCGCGACCGCACGGCAAAGCGAAGTCCTGCATTTACATCTTTTTGTCCGGCGGCTTATCGCAGCACGACAGCTTCGATTTGAAGCCGGATGCTCCGACGGAGATTCGTGGCGAGTTCAATCCAATCGCGACGAAGACACCCGGTCTCGAAATCTGCGAGCACTTGCCGGAGTTGTCCAAACGGAGTGATCGCTGGTCCGTGCTCCGCTCGCTGACGCATCCGACGAACGAGCACACGCTCGGACATTATTTCATGCTGACGGGCCGCAGCGTTGCGTCGCCAGGATTCGTCGGTGACCGAAAAGCTCGGCCCAGCGATTGGCCGAGCATCGCGTCGATCGTCGGTGACGCGCTGCCGCGCCGGTCGAACAATCTGCCTCCCGCGATCGTGCTGCCGGAACGGCTCGTGCATTGGTCGGGCGGAGTCATCCCCGGCAACTACGGTGGCTTGATGGGGACGCGCCGCGATCCGTTCTTCATCGAAGCATCGCCCTACGGCAATCCGTTCTGGCGCGGAGCGTATCCCGAATTCACGTTCGCCAACGAAACCAAGAAACCGCCGAAGGAACCGGACGCGCGCGTCTATCAAGCTCCGAACATCACGCTGTCACCCGATCTCAACCTGGGACGAGTCAACAGCCGCGTCGGCTTGCTGAATGAACTGGATCGGAAACGCGGCGAACTGGAACGCTCGGCCGCCGCTCAGAGCTACGACGATCATCGTCAGTCGGCGATCTCGCTGCTGGCCGCGAAAGACGTGCGGCGCGCGTTCGACGTCACGAACGCTGACCAAGAAACGCAACTTCGCTACGGCCGCAACAGTTTCGGCTGGTCGCTGTTGATGGCGTTTCGGCTGGTCGAAGCCGGAGTCAATTTGGTTCAAGTGAATCTCGGCAGCAACGAGACCTGGGACAATCACGGCGAGATCTTCCATCGGTTGAAGAACAAGCTCTTGCCGCCGACGGATCGCGCGCTGTCGGCGTTGCTCGACGACCTGCAATCGAGCGGTTTGCTCGACAGCACGATGATCGTCATGGCGGGCGAGTTCGGCCGCACTCCGAAATTGTCGCTGCTGCCCGACTCGTACCAGCAACCGGGCCGCGATCATTGGGGCGCGGTGCAAAGCGTCTTCTTCGCCGGTGCCGGAGTCCCCGGCGGCTCAATCATCGGCTCGTCCGACAAGATCGCCGCGTACCCCGCCAGCAATCCTCAAAAGCCCGAAGACATGGCCGCCACGATCTATCACGCGCTCGGCATCCCCGACACGGCCGCGTGGCACGACGACCTCAATCGCCCGCACCACATCTATCACGGGCAACCCATCGCCGGACTGGTCTGAGATTGCCGGCTGGATGTATCGGAACTGCTCCGATCACGACTTCAGCTACGACCCTCTTCATGTACCGTCGCAGCCGAGCAACTCAAACAACTGGTCAAGCTTGGTGGCTCGCAAGACCTCCTCCAATTCGGGCGACGCCGTAACGATAAGCCGAGCCCCAACTTTTGTGAGAGATTGCGCCAGCACGATCAGCGTGCCAGCGAAGCGCCCAACGATAAACTGAACTGCGCGAAGGTCGAGTTGGACGACCGTTGCACCAAACTCCCTGAGTTGCTCGAAATCATCAATCAAGTTGTTGACGCACTCTGGGCCGATCAGTCGGGAATGCGGAACATCGGCGTGGAGCGTGTGCCCATCAAAGCGAACAGCCAGCAGATGGAATTCTCGCACCAGATTTCTCCCGCCGACTAAAACAAATTCGACACGGAGTTCAACCGCGTTTCCAGCGGCACCAGTGCGTTGAGGTTGCCCGAACGAAAACCTTCGAGGTCGAGCGTCACGCAGCGGAAGCCGAGCGAACGGAACTCGCGGGAGATGCGTTCAAAGGTAGTCCTGCTCAACAGCGGTGTGACTTCTTCCAGCGCGACTTCAATGCGTGCGAGGTCGTTGGCTTCGCAACGGACTCGCAATTCACGGAGTCCGAATTCGCGACGCAGAAAGGATTCTGCCGCGTCGATGCGGCGGACTCGTTCCGGAGTGACGGCGACGCCGTAAGCGATGCG
>JAYVQJ010001017.1:0-4249 GCA_043777235.1 Planctomycetia bacterium | reverse complement strand
CCGTTTTTGCTGTGGAAGGGCATGGCGTGGAGACAAGAATGGCTCAAGCAGTCATTGGTGGCTCAACTGCGGCAGGGGACAACGCAGGGCAACAGCGCAATGGAAGCACTCCGGCAACTGGTTGTCCTGGACGCTCGAGATACTTTACCGGTGATCAAAGAAGAATTCGCACGCCGGGAGAAGAAAACTTACTTCCTGGAATTTGGCGACCTGAGACTGCAACTGTTGCGAGTGTTGTCCACTTGGCTGCCGGACAATGAAGTCGTTCCCTTTCTGATTGCCGTCGATGATGATGCCGAGGAAGCTCCGAAGGTTCGGTTTCGCGCGGTCATCTTGTTGTGCGAGCGTGGCGACGCACCAGCACTCGCACACCTTGACCAGCGGTATTTCACAGAGTCCGAAAAAGTTGAGCCGCTTGTGACTGTCGAGTCACTCGAAAAATCCATGAGGGACCGAACACGATTCGGCTCCGATGAAGAGTTCGCCGCATTCAAGGTTCCGGCTGCGGAAGAACTCGCGGGACTTCAAAAAGGCATTCAACTCGCTCAACACCTCTATGAGATTCAACAACTGGGGCCGATGGGGGCCGATTGGTATGTCGGAACTGTGAAAGTCCAAATGCGCAACGGGACGAACGAAATCGTTCAGTTCTGCATTGGTCCTGCTTGGGTAACGTGGCGTCTCGACCTGCGAAAAAGGGGAGATCGCTGGCTCCCTTACATTTTTTATATGTCTGCCATCGAATGATGATCGCCGTTTGTTGATCGGGAAGCATCGCGACTCAAGGGGAACTCATGCCATGAATTTCACAACACCCATCACCCGCCGTGAGGCTCTCGCCGTGGGAGCAGCCGCACTCGGAGCCGCTATGACTCAACCGATAATTGCCGCTGACGACAAGCTGCCGTGGATCGACGCGCACTCACACATCTGGCCGCCGGAGACGGACAAGTTTCCGTTGGCTCCGGGGCAAACGAAGGCCGATCTCAAGCCGCCGAGCTTCACGGACGATGAACTGATGGCGATTGCTCGGCCGGAGGGAGTTGGCCGAGTCGTGCTGATTCAGCATTCGGTGTATCACCTGTTCGATAACTCGTACCTGATCGACGCGGTGCGGCGGCACCCGAAAATGTTTCGAGTGCAGGGCATGATCGATGACCAGAAGCCGCACGTCGGCGAATCCATGAAGAAGTTGCTGCTGCAAGGAGTCACCGGGTTCCGCATCACACCGTTCGTTCGTAAGGCGGAAGATCAACCGAAGTGGCTCGAAGCGCCCGGCATGATCGAGATGTGGAAGACCAGCGCGGAAACTCGGCAAGCGATGTGCTTGCTAATCAACGCCTCGGATTTGCCGGCGACGGATGCCATGTGTGAGCGACATCCCGACACGCCGGTCGTGATCGATCACTTCGCTCGGATCGGTGTGGACGGCCAGATGCGAGACAGCGACATCGCGAATCTGTGCAAGCTGGCGCGGCATAAGCACGCAACCGTCAAGATTTCGGCGTACTACGCGCTCGGCCAGAAGAAGCCGCCGCACGATGAATTGATCCCGATGATCAAGCGGTTGCTCGACAGCTTCGGCCCGCAACGCCTGATGTGGGCGAGCGACTCGCCGTATCAGATTCAGGGAGTCAACAACTACAAAGCGTCGATCAGTCTGGTCCGCGATCGGATGGACTTCCTCTCGAAGCAAGACCGCGAGTGGCTGTTGGCGAAGACGGCCGAGAAGGTCTTCTTCTATGCCTGATCTTGGTTTGCCCGAACTCTCGCCGTCCGAATGGTCGCTGGCGTTGCTGTCCGCTTTCGGGTTGGGAATCGCGAAGAGCGGGTTCGCGGGCGTCGGATTGTTTCACGTCGTCGTGTTCGCGTTCCTGTTTGGAGCCAAAGATTCGACGGGCATCGTGTTGCCGATGCTGATTTTCGGTGATCTCTGCGCCGTCGGAGCGTTTCGACAACACGCTCGGTGGGAATACGTCCGCAGCATGTCACTGCCGACAGCGCTCGGGGTCATCATCGGTTGGGCGTTGATGAGTTCACTCAACGAGTCGGCCTATAAGCCGGTCATCGGGAGCATCATCTTGGGGCTGGCCGTCATGCAAACGGCTCGCATGTGGCGACCCGGTTGGTTTGAGCATGTTCCTCATGCGGCCTGGTTCGCGTGGAGTTTGTGCCTGATCGCCGGGTTCAGCACGATGCTCGCCAACGCGGCGGGGGGAATCATCGCGCTGTATCTCGTGACGGTCTCGATGCAGAAACTGGAATTGGTCGGCACGACCGCGTGGTTCTTTCTGTTGTTAAATCTGTTCAAAGTTCCGTTCAGCGCGCAGCTTGGCCTGATCGGCTTAAACACGTTGGCAATCAATGTGGTGCTGATGCCGATGATCGTGCTGGGGTTGCTGGCCGGCCGTTGGCTGATTCATCGGATCCCGCAGCGGCAATTCGACAGCGTGGTGGTGCTGCTGTCGTCGGTCGCCGCGCTGAAGCTGATCGGGGCGTTTTGAACGCCGCAAAAAATAACCCGAAGCGTGAGCGAGGGCGTGACAAGTTAAACGCGTGACACCAGTCCTCGCTCACGCTTCGGGTTACTTTTGTGTTGCTTGCTCACACCAACGATTGCACGGCTCGGCTGAGCCGTCGCATTCCTTCGCGAAGTCCGTCCGGCGACTGCACGCCGAAACTGAGCCGCATGTGATTGCGTTGTCTCTCGTCGCGCGAACCGCCGTAACAGAGTTCGCCGGGGACGTACATCACTTGCTCGACATCGACCGCTCGACGAAACAGCGGCGAATCGAATCCAGTAGCGACGTGCGAAGGCAGCGTCATCCAAACATACAAGCCGCCGTGAGGATGTACCCACGAGACGCCGGGGATATCGCGGAAGAATTCGTCCGCCGCCGCGAGCATCGCATCGCGCTTGATCCGATAGGCGGCGCGGACCTCGTCGGCGTGAATCTCGAATCGACCGGACGCCAGCAGTTCGGCCAACAAGTGCTGATTGAAATTCGCCGAACCGAAATCCTGATTTCCCTTCAGATCGTTGATCGCATCTCGCAACTCGCGCGGCATCAGGCCGAAACCGACTCGTAGTCCGGGCGAGAAACTTTTCGAGAACGTGCCGGCATGAATGACGGAGTCACCGTCGGCATCGAACGACCAAACACTCGGCGGCGGAGATTCGTCGTAATGCAGTTCGCGATACGCGGCGTCTTCGAGGACGTAGATTGTCTCGCCGCGTCGCTGCGACCAATGCTTCGAGATCGCGACCAATTCGGCTCGGCGTTCGAGCGACAGACTGATGCCGGTCGGATTCTCGAACTCGCTGACAACGTAGATCAGTTTGACTCGCGACAACTCGCCAACTGATTCGAGCCGTTGCAGTTCGGCGGACAGCGCATCCATGCGCATCCCGTGCTCGTCGGCCGGCAGCGCAATCGCGCGAGCACCGACACCTTCGAGCACTCCCAGGAACACAAAATAGGTCGGCGCGGCGACGAGGCAGACGTCGCCGGGATCGAGCAGTGCGTCGGCCAGCAACGCGAGTAGTTGCTGCGAGCCGGTCGTGCAGACGACTTCGTCCGGTGTCGCCGCGCGTGTCGCTGGTGGCACGGAAGTTCGTTCGAGGCGATTGTGGTAATCGGCGAGTTGTTGTCTCAGTCGCTGCTCGCCGAGCGTCGTGCCGTATTGCAACGCTTGCCGAGCACGCAGGTCATCGGCCAGCACGGCTCGCGCGGCTTCGAGTGATTCGCTCACCGGCAGCGAGCCGGGATCGACGAGCCCGGCAGCAAGCGACACGACGTGCGGATGCTCGACCCCTTGCTGCATCAAAAAACTGATGGCTTGATCGGCCGCCCAACGACGGCGCTGACTGAAGTTGTGGAGAGAACTGCTCATGGCGAGCGTTGTAATCGTCGCGGCCGATCGGCAACCACTCTGCTGGCCTCGTGTCTAAGTCGATGCAGGCTTCCGTCCGTGTGGTTCCGGGCGTTATTTTGCCGATGTTCTGTAGCCGTCTCGCTCCGCGAGACGACAGCCGAGCGGCGATCGAATCTGGATTGCGCAAACGAGTCTCAAGAGACATCCGCGCCGTTGCTCGCGATCGGCTTTCCTCTCGCGGAGCGAGAGGGCTACTTTGGGAGACACCACCATGTTCACCGTCTGGACCTCGCCTCCGCAGCCGTCTCGCTTTTGCGAGGGACTCTCGCGTCGCAATTTTTTGCAGATCGGATCGTTGGCCGTCGGCGGTCTG
>JAYVQJ010001016.1:0-4261 GCA_043777235.1 Planctomycetia bacterium | reverse complement strand
GACAAACTGCGTGGCGGCCGGATCGTCGTCCGTCGAGCCAAGTCGAACGAAAAAATTCAGGCGATCGATCACAACGAGTACACGCTGACCTCCGACATGTGCGTCATTTGCGACGCCGAGCGTCCCGTCGCTGTCGCCGGTGTGATGGGCGGAGCTGCCACTGAAATCAGCGTCTCGACAACGAACGTGCTGATCGAGGTCGCGGACTTCTCGTCGATGTCGATTCGCGCGACCGCTCGCAAGCTGAACCTGCACAGCCCGTCGTCGTATCGCTTCGAGCGTGGCGTCGATGCTCACCAAATGGACTGGGCCAGCCGCCGCTGCTGCGAACTGATCCAGCAAGTTGCCGGTGGCGAATTGCTCGAAGGCTCGATCTGGGCCGGCGATCCGCCAGTTGCCGAGCGTCCGGCGATTTCGTTGCGGCCGAATCAGGTCCGCCGCATCCTGGGGATTGAGGTCGCGGCCGATGAGTCGCATCGGATTTTGATGGCACTTGGTTTGAAGCCGGTTGGCGACGGCAAGAATCTCGGTCATGGAATGACCGAGCTACGGTTTTCGCCACCGTCGTGGCGGCGGGATTTGGCTCGCGAGATTGACTTGATTGAAGAAGTCGCGCGCATTCACGGTTACGACAAGATTCCGGAAGATGTCTTTGTCCCACTGTCGCTCAGCCAGAAATCGCTGACCGAACGAGTGCTCGACCGCATTCGCGACACGCTCACCGCCGCCGGCTTCTTCGAGACGATCACGCTCTCGTTCGTCAGCGGTGAGTTGGCGGAGTTGATCGCCCCCGTAGGCGAGGCATTCCATGCCTCGCATTCTCCCCCCGCCAATTCTCCCCCCGCAGCTTCCAAGCCGATCCTTCCCCTTTCCGTCGATCATTCCTCACGTCGTCACGAAAACGTCTTGCGGCAAAGCCTGATCCCCAGCCTGCTCGTCGTGCGTCGAGACAACGAACGGCACGGCAACTTCAACGCGAAGTTGTTCGAGATCGCCGGCGTGTACCTCGCTGCTCGACCCGGCGACTCGACCGCCGAACCACGCCGTGTCGCGCTCGTCACCGGCGGTTCATTCGTCGAAGCCAAAGGGATCGTCGAGACACTCGCACGACGCATCAATCCGCAGTCGATTGTCACCGTTCGGCCAAGCGATCAGCCGCACTTCGTCCCCGGTCGTGGTGCGGAGTTGTCGCTCAATGGCCAACCGCTCGGCTGGATGGGCGAGTTGTCTCGCGAAGTGACCGACAAGCTCGACCTGCGAGACAGCGTGATCGCTGCGGAACTCGACCTTGCGACGCTCGAAGCCTCCCCGAATCTCGTCCCGGCATTTGTCGAACTGCCGCGTTATCCGAGCATCGCGCGCGACCTGAACTTCGTGCTCGATGAAGCGACAACGTGGGACGCACTCGTCGATGTCGTCCGTGCATCCGCCGGCACATCGCTCGATGCGGTCTCGTTCGGCAGCCAGTATCGCGGACAGCAAATCCCCGCGAACAAGAAGTCGTATGTCTTGTCTGTTTCGTTCCGAGCCGCCGATCGCACGTTGACCAGCGACGAAGTCGACGCCGCCGTGAAGTCGATTATTGAGTCGTGCTCCGCGAACCTGGGGGCGGCTCTGCGCTGATTTCGGAGGATGGGCACTCTTGCCCGTCCTGCTTTCCAAGTAACGCGGGACGGGCAAGAGTGCCCATCCTACGAACGCTTTTGGAAGAGCGGACTGCGACAAATTCCCAGGCGATGCAACCAGAACTGCGCCATGACTCCGAGCGTCCGCGTGCCGTAGGTCACACTCCGTCCGAAGTTGATGCTCGATGCTTCGTCGAAGTAGCGCACCGGAACCGGGATGTCCCCCAGCTTGAATCCGAAATGCACCGCCTGCGCGAGAAACTGACTATCGAACACGAAGTCATTCGAGTTCCGCTCGAACGGGATCGTCTCCAGCACTTCGCGGCGATACGCCCGGAACCCGCTGTGAAAGTCCCCAAGGTTTTGGCCGAGCGCGATGTTCTCACAAATCGTCAGCCCGCGATTCGCGACGTATTTCCATTTCGGCATCCCGCCATCGAGCGCCTCACGCCGCGTGCGAATGCGCGAGCCGAGCATTACATCGCAGATGCCCAGCTTCAAAATCTCGACCGCGACTGGAATCACACGGCTGTCGTATTGGTAATCGGGATGAATCATCACGACGAACTCGGCCCCGCGTTCCAGTGCATGCCGATAGCACGTCTTCTGATTCCCACCGTAGCCCGTGTTCTTCTCATGAGCGATGACCGTCAGACCCAGTCGTCGAGCAATCTCGACCGTATTGTCGCGACTGCAATCGTCGACCAAGATGACTTCGTGAACTGAACCCGGTGGGATATCTGCGATGGTCCGTTCGAGTGTCGCCGCCGCGTTGTAAGCCGGCATGACCGCGACGACTCGTCCAGGTTGTGCGATCGATTCGCTCATGTCAGTGAACCACTTTCAGAAACTTGCGACCTCATAGGCCAAACAGTACAACCCCGCCTCGCTCTGAAGAACCCTGGGCCGCCGTGCCGATGAGGCTCTTCATCGGCGAGAAGCCCCAACGAACTTGGGCGATTAACTCAGCGGCTAGAGTGCCATCCTCACACGGTGGAAGTCACTGGTTCGAATCCAGTATCGCCCACTTGAACCGAAGCAACCCTGCGGAAACGCGGGGTTGCTTCATTTGTGGGGACTCGGTGCGTCTCAAAAACATCACTTGCAGGCGTGGCGCGCGCCGGAATGCACGCCGTTTTTCGGTCGTCGCGTTCACCGTTTTTTGGAAGTCCGATTCGCGGACTTGCAGGTAATGCTTGCGAGCGACTGCCTCAGAGTTGCCGAGCCACGCGCAGACGACGTGAGACGGGAAGTGCTCCTCCAATTCGGTCTGACGTGAGGCTCGCAGGTTGTGCCACAGACGCGGCCATGGGGTCAGGCCGGCTTTCTTGACGATCTTCGTAAATCGCGTCCCCAGGTTGACGGCTCGCCAGTCACCGCGTTGAACCGCCTCGCGTTGCAAGCTGGGCAGAACGTAATCGGCTGCGGGATCGAACACGTCTTCAAGGTACGGTCGCAACTCCGTGAAGATCGGGACAACTCGTGTGGCTTTGCCGACGTGATGCTCGGTCTTCGGCGAGTGAACCGTCATGCGGTTCGCGGACCAGTCGATCTCGCTCCAACGCAGCGTGAGAGCCTCGGAAGGGATCCGCACGCCGCCGAACCGCGACAACGCCACCAGCAGCCGCCATTCGGCGTTTGGACAAGCGTCGATCACCTTGGCGATCTTGTCGCGGTCGATGAAGTGTTGCCGGTCTGGATTGTGTGAGGGACTGCCCACGACATCATCGAACGGATTCTCTGCGAGCAGCTTCCGCCGCACGGCATCTTTGAAGAATGTCCGAGCCAAGCTACATCGCCGAGCCAATGTCGCGGCGGAGAGCGGTTTCCGGTGATGACGCTGGCCGCTCGCGTCTTGCGACACTTGCTCCGTCGAAAGATGCCGGCGGAAGTCATCGGCGTCCCCGGCCGTGATGCTGGTGAGTGGTCGATCCACGCCGAACACGTCCAGCAGATTGCGGACGGTGTGACCGTAGAAGGTCTGTGTCCCAGCTTTCACGTCCGAACGCCGAGCCAAGTAGGCATCCAAGAATTCCCCCAGCGTGATCGGCTTGGATTCGTCGCGCGGGTGAATCAGACCGACCGCAACCAGCTTGTCGAGCATCACGGGAGCGAGGTCTGCCAGCCATTCGGCGGTTGTGCGACGCATCGACCGGTTGAGCATCCCCGCGTTGATGATTTCCTCAACGTGATCGCAGACGCCAAGAGCGTTGTTCATCGACACTCGGCCGAGTCGCAGCGTTTTGCGTTTGCCGTCCAGGCCGGCGAATTGCACTTTGCGGAGACCGGTCTCCCGATCGGTCGAAACGGAATCCATGTTGATGACCTTTCTGCAACGCCACCCACGCGGGGCCGGGTTGCAGTCCGGCACACCGCGCAGGTGGCAAAGGCGATGAAGATTCTTGGACAGAGTGCTCCGCAGGTGAAGTTCACGACTTCGTGGTTTTGAATTTCCTTCGGCCTCGCTTGGCCGTGGGCAGAGACTTGTCACCCGCTCGCCCGATGTATTCCGTGGCCGCTCGTGCCAGCAGTCCCGATCGTGACTCGCCACTGGCTTCGGCAAAGCGATCAATCGCGTCCAAGACTCGTTCGGGGATCGTGATGTTGATTCGCTTGGCCGAGACGCGCAGCGTCGA
>JAYVQJ010001015.1:0-16768 GCA_043777235.1 Planctomycetia bacterium | reverse complement strand
GCGACGACAGCGGCTGCAAGATCACCGGAGGACGCGCCACGGTCGGAAGTCGAGCCGCCTCAGCCGCGACTCGTTCCTGCACATATTGTCGCACGGTGTGCAGGTCCGTCCCTTCGGCGAATAACAGGACGACTGACGACAGGCCCAACACGGACTTCGATCGCAACGTCTTCAGTCCTGGCGTGCCGTTGAGCGCGTTCTCCAGCGGCATCGAGACCAAACTCTCGACCTCTTCCGTCGACAACCCCGGCGCTTCGGTCTGAATCTCGACTTTCGGCGGCGCGAACTCAGGAAACACATCCAGCGGAGCCGTTCGCGTCGCGCGCACGCCATAGACCATCAGCACAACGCACAACGCCACCACGACCACGCGCAGCTTCAGAGATGTCGAGACCAACCAAGTCAGCATGTCGCTGCCATTCCGCTCTGTCTGGGTGTCACTTTTTGAATCCCGATTCCGCACCGAACAGTTCTTGCGCGCCGGCAACCACAACGGTGGTTCCTTCCGGCGGTCCTGAACTCAGCTCAGCGGTTTCGTGGACGACTCGTCGCACGAGCACGCGCCGGCGCTCGAAGACGAGCGGCTTAGTCCGTTCGTAGATCCAAGTGCCGCCATTGATGTCTTGCACGACGGCAGACCACGGGACGGTCAGACTTTGTTCGTCGCCGGCCAACCGCAGCGTGACCGCGACGCGCTCGCCGGGCACCCAGCGAGCATCGCGGTTCAGTGTCTCGAAGTAGCGATCAACGGTCGCCGCCAACGCATTCGCGGAAGGCGGCGCGACGACCGGTCGAGCCACACGCGGTGTCTCGCCTGGCCGTGAAGTCAGTCGACGGACTTGAGCGTCTGCGTCCGTATCGACGTCGGCCAAATCTCCCACCGGTACTGGCACGCGCACCCACACGCGGTCCAAGCTGACGACCTCGAACAACGCTGCGCCGGCCGGGACCGTTTGATCCGGGAACGCGATCACGTTCCGCAGCAACCCATCGCGCGGTGAGTCGATACCGAGTGACGTGGTGGCTCCTCGATCAACTTCTCCCAAGACGCGAGTCAGCAACTCCAACCGAGCGGTTGCCGCTTCCCACGTTTTGACGGCGATGTCGTGTTGTGCCTCGGCCTCATCGACTTGCCGACGGCTCCCCGCTTCGTCGCGAAGTAACCGTCGAGCTCGATCGCGTGCGATCTTCGTCGCCTCCACCTGAGCCAGCGCGTTTTTGACTTGTCCGTCCACATCGACTCGTGAGGCGGACAGCGTGGCGTGCGAATCGGGCGTCAACAGCGGTCGCAATCTCAGAATGGGCTGACCGCGCTTCACCATCTCGCCTGGCTGAGCCGCTTCCCCTGGAACCGCACTCAGCACGCCGCTCAGCGGAGCCGCCACGAGCACACTTCGACCCGTCGCGACCATCACCTCGCCGCCGTAAACACGCTCTCGCGGAAGTGACCTCCGCTCAATCGTGCCGACTTTGAGATCGAGCCGTTGTTCCGCTTCCGGTTTCAACTCGACCGTCAACAGTTCGGATTCTTTGATCGGTTTCGCAACATTGGCTGGCGGAGTCGGCTTCTGCGATTTCGATTCGTGTTGTGGAGCCGTCAACATCCACCACGCACCTGCGAATGCACCGCACAGCAAAAATGTTCCCGCGCTGCCGGTGATGATGCCTCGCATGTTGCTCATTCAGAGCCTCCTGAGTCACTGACGGGAGCGGGCGGCACCAGATCCGGCGCATCGGTTCCCGCGAGATGCCGTCCGACGCTCCGTTCCAAATCGGCCCACGCACGGCGCGAGTCGGTTCGCAGTTGAGCTTCTCGCAGCCGAGTCTCGATCAACTGCCGTGAGGTTTCCAGCACGACGACATAAGGCGTGTTCCCCGCGCGATAGGCTCCTTCCGCCCGAGCGATGGCCTCTTCGACGCGCGGTTGCACATCGCTTTGCAAAACGGCCAACTCTGCCTGAGCCTGTGTGACCCGCTCGTATGCCGTCCGCACGTCCCACACAATCTGCTGATGCACCGTCTGTCGTCGCCGAGCAGCCTGCTCCAGTTCCGCTTGTGCGCGAGCGATCGCTCCTTGATTCTGATGAAACAGCGGCAGCGTCATTCGAAACGCCGGACCAAATTCATGTCCCGTCCTTCGTCCACTGGTCGCATCGAGCAGCCCCAAGAATCGGAACCAACCGACTTCCGCTAACTCCAGCCGTTCTGCGGCCGCTTCCGTCGCGCGCGCGGCGGCCTGAGCGTCAGGCCGAGACGACGTCGCGTCGGCGGTCAAAGTTTCCACATCAAGTTCGCTGCGAATCGGAGTTGCGACCGTCTGCGGTTTCAGAGGCGTTCGAACGTCTCCCAAACCCATGACTTGCCGTAGACGTTCTTCCGCCAGCGTCACATCATGCCGAGTGCGGACTTCGTCCTGCCGTGCCCGCTGAGCATCAATCGCCGCCGTCACCGCTTCCTGCCGGCTGATATCTCCGGCCTCCAGTCGCTTGTCGCTGACTTCCGCGATCCGCCCGCGCAAATTGTGAGCCTCTTCCGCCACCGCCGCTCGACGCTCCGCCAGCAGCAGGTCGGCGTAGGCTTGCCGTACGTCGCGAATGAGATCCAGCCCGCTCTGAGTCAGCCGCTCTGTGACACGAGCCGCTTCACGCTCAGCAGCCGCTACGCGGATCGGTCGAAGCCACAGGGCTTCCAGAGGAAACTCGAACGCATACTTGAACGGCTTGTTGTCCATCGGAAAGAAGTAGATCAGTTCCGGATTCGGCAGCAGCCCCGCTTGAACGAGGTCCGCCTGAGCCAATCCACATTCGACCAAAACTTCCTGAAACGCGCCGTTATTCCAGAGTGCCAAGACGACCGCTTCCTCTTCGGTCAAGCCATCCTCCAAGGACGCTCCATTCGGCCATTGAATGCCGTCCAAGCACGAAGTCTCCCCGAGCGTGAACCCTGTTCGCTCGGTCAGCCGACAGGACACGTTCTGACGACAATGCGTCTCCGTCGTCGTCGCGCAACCTACGAGACTCGCCAACAGCATTCCCCCAACGATGATCCACTTCATGGGAATCCAACTCGCGCAACTCGTCCGACCGAATCAGCATGACACTTCGATACTATCGACAAACTCCCGCCAAATTACTTCAGTCATCCTGTGAGAACTCACTCACTTGAGTGCTCTCTGGCCTTTCAAATGAGTGATTTCTCATCAAGTTGGATCGTGGACGGTTATGGCGTCTCGCAGAACGAAGTTATCGTGTTCCACGAGGAGGACAGGATGTCGCGGATTTTGATCGTGGATGATCAACCCAAGCTGGTGCAGTCGCTGAGGCAAGGATTCAGCGAGGAAGGTTTCGACGTGCTGACGGCCGAGACTGCGGAATCGGCACTGACTCTCGCCTCGACGAAGAATCCGGACGTCCTGATTTTGGACAGGATGCTGCCCGGCCGGGATGGCGTTGAGGTGCTGCGAGAACTTCGTTTGCGAGGGCTTTCGACGCCGGTGTTGCTGCTGACGGCGCGAGACCAGGTGCGCGATCGCATCGAGGGACTGGAAGCGGGTGCCGACGATTATCTCGTCAAGCCGTTTGATTTCGGCGAGCTGCTGGCACGGGTTCGAGCGTTGCTCCGCCGGCGGACGGATGAAGGACGATTCGTGCTTCGTGCGAACGATCTGGAGGTCGATACGCTGTCGCGCCGCGTGACGCGCGGCGGAGCCGAGCTGGATCTCAGCCGCCGTGAATTTGAGTTGCTCGAATTCCTGCTGCGACGGTGCAACCGCACGGTCTCGCGCGAGGAGTTGGCCAAAGAAGTCTGGCGTGAACCGATGATTCTGACGAACGTGATCGACGTCACCGTGAAGCAATTGCGACGCAAACTGGAGCGCCCCGGAACGCAGCCGTTGATTTGGGCGATTCGTGGCGTCGGCTACGCGCTGCGAGACGACGCGGAGTCTGCGGAATGATTCGCTCGCTCAACATTCGCTGGCGATTGACGCTGTGGTACGGCGCGGCGATGTCGGTCGTCATGATCGTATTTTCGGGAGCGATTCTTTGGCTGACCGCACGCAATCAGTCGGATCGCATCGACTTCGAATTGAACGAAGAAATGAACGAGATCACCTTTCATGTCCTCAGGTTTACCGCCCAGGCAGGACTCTTGGAGGAACTCCAAGCGCAGTTTGGCTCGCATGAGACCTTTGAATTCGACATCGCTCGCCGTGACGGCAGCCCATTGTTTCTCAGCGCACGTTTGGAACAGCAGCGTCTGTTCGATGGTGCTGCTTGGCCGACAGAACCAGCGACAAGCAAACGCACGCTGCCGAAACTCGGCGAATACCGAGTCCTCCGCAAGGTGATCGAGTCGCCGCACGGGTCGCTGTTGCTGCACGTCGGCATTCCCATGAATTCGCTGCGTGAAGCGCAGCACTCGTTACTGAGCACACTGTGCTTGGTCGTCCCCTTGATGTTGTTGGCGTCGATGGCTGGCGGCTATTGGCTTACGGGGAGTGCGCTCGCTCCCATCGAACAAATCACGCGGACGGCCGAACGGATTACTGCCGAGCGGCTCGATCAGCGATTGGAGGTTCCGCCCGTTCGCGATGAACTGAGCCGTTTGGCAAGCACGCTCAATGACATGATCGACCGGCTGCATCGCTCGTTCGACGAGATGCGCCGCTTCACGGCGGACGCCGCACATGAACTGCGGACGCCGCTCGCCGTACTCCGTACTCAGTTGGAAGTCGCGCTGCGAGCCGACCGCTCGCCGGAGGAATACCGCGAGGTGCTCGGCAGCCTGCACGAGGAGACCGTGCGGTTGTGTCGGTTGGCGTCGCAGTTGCTCGAACTCTCGCGCGAGGATGCCGGAGTCGAAGCGGTGCCGTTCACCACCGTGCGACTCGACGACATCTTGCGAGACACGCTCGATCAAATCCGCCCCTCGGCCGAACAGAAGTCTGTGCGAATTGAGGCGAATCATTGGCCCGCCGTGGAAGTCTCCGGAGATGCTCAACGCTTACACCGAGTGCTCTTCAACCTGCTCGACAACGCCGTCAAGCACACGCCGGCAGATGGGCAAATCGGCGCGACGCTGTCGCAATCGAACGGCTCCGTCAAGCTGTCGATCAGCGACACCGGCTGCGGGATTCCGGCCGAGCACCTGCCGCACATCTTCGATCGCTTCTATCGCGCGGACCCCGCCCGCACGTCTCCCGACGGTTCCGGCCTGGGTCTCGCCATTTGCCAATCCATCGTCCAGGCACATCGCGGTCATATCGAATTGCACAGCACGCTGGGACAAGGGACCACCACTACCGTGACTCTGCCTGCAAAGTCTTGAACAACCGCTTCCGAAATTCCTCTGGCCAGACGAATGCTGGGCTTGGCAATCTGGGGTGCCGGTTTCGACGAAACCGAGAATGCTGAAATGTCCGGTCATTTGGGGCCGATGTAGAGGTCAGGTTGTTGCCAACCGAACTGGCCGAATCGCTAACCCGCCAGCCCGTCACGACGCCACTGAGAGAGTTTCTGGCCTGCGCCTCGATTCGTCGCCGCTTGGTGGCGAGATGCAGAGGCCGCGTCTGCACGGAGGCAGTCATGTTGTTTTCTCGCGTCCTCGGCGCTGGAGCCGTGCTGACAATGCTGTCGGCCGGCTGTCGCACGCCGAACGTAGCCGTCATCGCTCCGCGTGACGAGCCGAACAGCCGAATGGCGTCGAACGCAAAGATGACGTCAAACGAGCGTTCGGCTCATCACTCGGAACGTGATGGCGACATTCAAGACTTGCCTTACGTCAGCCCCGCTTCGTTTTCATTGCTCGAGGACGTTTCACCGACGCCGATCAACGACAGGGACGATCCATTTGCCGGGCAAGACGAATTACCGCTCGATGAGTTGGTCGCGGCGGTGAAGGCTCGAAATCCTTCGTTACAGGCAGCGATGGCCGCTTGGAGCGCAGCGGCGAACAAGTATCCGCAGGCGATTGCGCTCGACGATCCGATGTTCCAGTCGATGTACGCACCGGCGACATGGAGCGCCGCCTCGAATGTGCAAGGGTCGTACTACTTCGGTGTCGCCCAGAAGATTCCGTGGTCGGGCAAACGCGCGTTGCGAGGCAATCAAGCAAACTGGGAAGCGACCGCCGCGTCGTTCGATGTGGGTGAAGCTCAGTTACGAATCACGGAAGCGGCGCGTCTCGCTTTCGTCGATTACTACCTCAATCAGCGCGAGCGGGAATTGAACGCCGCTAGCCGCGAGGCTCTGCGCGGATTTCGCGACATTGCTCGTGCGAAGTACGAGGCCAATCAAGTCACACAGCAAGACGTCCTGCAAGCGGATGTCGAACTCGCGCAGTTCGAGCAACAGCAGATCGATTTGAACCAAGAGCAAATCGTGGCGATGGCGCGCATCAACACGCTGCTGCATCGCCGCCCCGATCATCCGCTCCCCGCTCCGCCGCGCAAGCTGCCGATCACTGACGAACTCCCGCTGGTCGAAGGGCTGCGCGAATGGGCGGTTGAACATCGTCCGGAGTTGCAAGCGATGTCCGCGCGCCTGCAAGCCGAGCAATCCGCCGTCGCACTCGCTTGCAAAGAGTTTTACCCCGACTTTGAAGTGATGGGACGTTTCGATCGTTTCTGGACTGATCGCGAACAGCAGCCGCAGCTCGGTTTGAACATGAACATCCCGCTGAATCAATCGAAGCGTCACGCCGCCGTGCAAGAGGCGTTGTGGCGCGTCCACAAGATGCAGGCGGAGTACGCGCAAGCCACCGATACGATCCGCAGTGAGGTACAATCGGCGCATGCTCGTGTGCGTGGCAGCCAGCACAAGATCGGAGTCTTCGAGTCCAAAATCCTGCCGGCCGCTCAAGACAATCTCCGCGCAGCGGAGTCTGGCTACGAGGCCGGGACGGTCGATTTCCTGCGGCTGATCGAAGCTCAACGGCAAGTGCTCGACCTGCGCGAGAAGTATCAGATGGCGATTGCCGACTTCCATCGCCGTGCCGCGGAACTGGAACGAGCCGTCGGCCACGAGGTGCTCGGTCGCAACTGGCCGGTATCCGCAGAGTAGATCGGTCACTCCGTGACCGAGATCCGGGTCACGGAGTGTCCCGACGACTTTCGCGCGGCTCGTCTTCGGCAAGTTGAACTTCGATGTGCGGCCTCGTCAGCCATTGACGCCAATCGGATTCCAAAGCGGCAACTGTGACATCAGGGAACCAACGCGCCAGAGTCTCGCTGAGGCCACGCGATTCGCTCTCGCTCACAACGCGGAGCACTTGGGATTCGGAGAGCCCTTGTTCGGTTAGCAGGAAGTCGATCAGCGCGGAACTCTGCGCGTAGAACAGATCGCCCAATCGTTTGTCGCGCGGGACGTGACGCTGAGCGGCCAGTTCTCGAAATGAGAAGAGTCGCCGTTGCTCCGCTTCTTGAGTGAGCCAGCGCCGCAATTCGTTTCGCCGTTCGATCGGTTCGGACATCACCGCGATGCCCTCATCCGCCCAACGCGGGATTT
The DNA here is from genome assembly GCA_043777235.1 of Planctomycetia bacterium. GTDB lineage: Bacteria > Planctomycetota > Planctomycetia > Planctomycetales > Planctomycetaceae > SXKJ01. Next base: position 9,263 of record JAYVQJ010001015.1, on the reverse strand, counting down.
GATGCTCGGCGAAGTAGTCCGCCAGGACGACGTGCGTCAGTTCGTGAACGAGAAGTTTGTCGATCCGCTGGGCATCGTCCGTTCGCAGATGCAGACGTCGCAGCCACACTTTCTTGTCACCGACTTCGAGATCGGCTAGGCCCCATGTCTCGGCAGGGACGCGAGTCAGCCGTTGGAACGCCGCTCCCGACGGATACAGAAACAGATCGCACTTCGGGGACCAATCGGTGGGCTGCGTTTCACCGAGCCAGCGTTCTCGCAGTGACTGACGAGTTCGTTCGCACAGCGGCGCGAGTCGCTCGGCCGTCGTCGACGCTCCGACGTGATGAATCCGAAACGACTTCGACTCGATGACCTTCCAGCCGTTGGTTTCCGAGCGTCGGACACAGCCGCAAGCTCCCGCGCGGCATCCGCAAGCCAACTCGTTCGCGCGAAGATTGCCATTCAGCAAACAGAATTCGCCCACCATGACCAGAGCGATCAACCAGACGTTGCGGCAGAGAAATCGCACGGGCATCGTCGCATCCGAGGGCAAAAGAGCGGTTCACACGAAAGTCGCCAGCGAGCAGAAAGCAACCACGGTGCCAGCCGCGCGGTTTGATTTCCGTGCCTCGCGCGGTTGGCCTTATCTCCCCGCTCTGCAAATGTTTGAAAACTTGTTTTGGCGAGAGGAATTTGTTCCGCCACACGATGTAACCCGAAGCGTGAGCGAGGGCAGCGCTCGCCCTCGCTCACGCTTCGGGTTACTTTGGTTGCGGCTCCGCCGGGCCAAGATAACAGGCGTTGTGGCTGCGTGGTCGCATCCGGACAGAACAACCGGCTGCCTCAATGGAAAGCAGGCGTGCTTGCGACAGTGGCATCCAACAAGATCGAGCGGCCCGGCGTAGATGCATCCATTCGGTGAATTTCCACAACGTGGCCAGTGGGGATTGCGCCCCATCGGAATCACTGATTCATGCCTCGCCGAAGTCGCGGCCGATAACCAGAGAACTTCGGAACGACCTTGACAATTTCCCCGATGGCGTGAAACCTGATCGTGACTTGAGCATCGAAGTTGCGAGTCCTTTGCCGGTTTCTTTTGAGTCCCTGCCATGAATTCGATTCGTCAAATCCTCTGGAAGCTGTTGGTGGTGGGGATGATTCCCTTCATCCTCGGCGCGGGCTTGCCGCAGATGGAATGCCGCTGTGCGGCGGCGAAGGGACAACGCTGGTGCGAATGCTGCTTCCGCAAACCAAGTGATCCCCAGGCAAGCAATTCCTCGTTGAAAGCCTGCTGCCAACGAAGGCTCGCGGCGACGAATGAATCCAAGCCGGCGGTGGCTCAAAGCTTGTCATCCGACTGTCCGACTTGCCAGCAGTTTCGGAATCCGAAAACGGGAAGCTGCTGCTCGCTGAAGTACGCCGACGCTCCGACGCTGAGCGAGTTGGTCGATGCGCCGAATGTGGACGTCTCGCTGTTCTGGTTGTCGCCGATGATTGCCGATTCGCAATCCGTGGCGATGACGAACGCTTGCCATGATGTGTTGTCGCGGGAGTGTCTGATCCCGCCGCTCGACCGAGTCATCGTCTTCGAGCATCTGCTGATCTAACCGTTCGCTTTGCGCGGCGTGTGAGGCGCCGCCTCATGCGACGACCCGCGTTCGAGCGTTCGATTGCTCTATCGCCGGAGTCAACTTGCAGTGTGTCGCGCCGCGTGTGTCCGCGGCGCTGGACGTGAGTATGACGAACGGTTTTCGCGAGTTGGGAGCGTTTCTCCAATTTCACTCGCTGCCGTTCTTGTTCGGTCAAGACGCTGGTTTCGCGTGTGCGTTGCCGTGCGTCCCATTTTGAAAGGCTCTTGCCATGTTGACGACTCTCAAATTGTTTGGTCTTTCGACGGTGTTGGCTTGTGGAACTTGCTTGTGCGTGAATGACGCTCAGGCGTGTGGCGGAGGTTGCTGCCGAACGCAGCGAAGCTGCTGTGCGCCGTCGTGTGCGGCTCCGGCTGCCGCGCCGGCGACGGATGCTCCGCCGCCACCGGCCGAACACAAGCACAACGCCGCAGCGGGCCGGCAGCGCTATCAGAGCGCCTATCAGGGCGGCATGTCGATGCCGATGGCTCGCAGTGTCGGCCCGATGCATAGTTGGTCCGATCAGTTCGGCGCAGGCCGGAAAATTCTCGGTCAGTTCGGTCATTGATTCTGACTTCGTGAGCGCCGCGAACGGCGCTGAGTCGTTCGCGGCCCTCTTTGTCGTTTCGTCTTTTCTGCAATTTGATTTCCGGAAGTCTTCGGCGAGTGCCCGCCGGACTTCCGCAACTAAGGAGTCCACTGTGAGAACATTGTCATTGCTCTTCATCGCCACCGTGAGCGGCGTATTGTTGTCGGAATCGACGTTTGCCGCTGAACCGGTTCGTGATGCCGGTTCGAAGCTGCGCGGCGAAGCGTTTTCGGGACAGCAATTGCGAACGTATCAGAATCACGCTCGCGATCATTCCCGGCTGCTGTATTACTCGGGCCAAACCGCCGACGGCCTGCAAGCGGCGGAGGCTCAACGCCAAGTGACGGCGATTCAGAATAACGTGAAGCTGGCCGATCAAGCCGTGGACAAAATCCAGGCGGCGCATGCGAGCAATGAATCGGTCAAGCAGTCGGTCGAGAAGATCAAGCAGCGTCATGCTCAGGTCGCCAAGCATTGCGACATGCTGGAGTCCGAATGCCGTCAAGCCAGTCTCAACGGCGCGAAGATTTGCGATTGCTGCCTGGACATCGAACAAGAACTTGATGCCGCCGCGAAAGAGACCGGCGCGCTGCTGAAGCAGATCGAAGCGGACAAGCTGCCCGCTCTGAAACGCTCAGACGACACGACGGCCGAGAAGCCGAGCATCGTGGCTGGCCCGATCTCGGCCACGTTTCTGATCACCGGCTTGCATTGTCCGCCCTGCGCGGGGACCGCGGCCGGCGGCGTGCGCGGGATCAAGGGAGTCAAGACAGTCAGCGTCGATTGGAACACCAAGAACGCGAAGGTGTCGTTCGACGAATCGGTCGTGTCCGCTCAGAAGATCGCCGATGCGTTTGCTCGGACGCCGCACATGATGGGGGGCAACATGCAGTACGGAGCTTGGCTGGCTCTCAAAGTGGACGGCGTGAAAGACGAAGCCACCGCCAAGAAGGCCAAAGACATTTTGTCGGCGGTCAAAGGTGTTTCGCGGGTCGCGGTCTATCCGGCTCAAGAGTCCGTGGGCGTCGCGTTCGCCGCAGAAGGCAAGCTCAACAGCGCGGACCTGATTGCCGCGCTGAACGACGCTGGTCTCAAGTCGCGATTGCTGCCCTGAGTCGATTCGTGGTACTGACGAATTGGAAGGTGCGTTCGGGAGATCACGTTCCCGAACGCACCGTTTTAAGATTGTGAATTCGACCATGTGGCGAGCAGTCGAGCCGGGCTGGCGGGTTAGCGCCTGTTTTTGACACCGGCTCGTGTCTCGGCTGCTCGCCTTGCGGTCGAACCTGGAGTGCGGTGGCTTGACACCGCCCTCCATTCAAGAGGCAAAACGAATTCCGACACCACACAACTGACGACCTGCGATTCGTCGCACCAAAGTCTCGTTTGCAAACAAACGCGGATGCTTCATGGATGGAGGGCGGTGTCGAGCCACCGCACTCCAGGAGATCTCACGATGTCCAACACAAAACACGAACAACCGCCGATCGACGAAGGGGGCCTGCGCGCGCCGCCGCATCTCAAGGGCTGGCGGAAAGCGTGGTGGTGGTTTGATTTCATCATCTTGGTGAAGCTGGCTCGGCTGCGATTCGTCGCCGTGCTGGTCGCCATCGGCGCGGGGATCACGCAGTGGGACTCGCTGGTGGCTTACTACGAGAAGTGGACTCGGCCATCTGATGTCGCGGCGCATGTGTCCGGAGACTCGGAGTGGTTCTGTCCGATGCACCCGTCGGTCGTGCGCGACAGCGGCAAAGAGAAATGTCCGGTCTGTTTCATGCCATTGTCGAAACGCAAGAAAGGCGCGGCGACCGATGCCGCGTTGCCAGCCGGTATCGTCAGTCGCGTGCAGTTGTCGCCGTATCGCATCGTGCTGGCGGGGATCAACACTTGGACGGTCGATTATGTGCCGCTGACGAAGCAGATTACGGCGGTCGGATATGTCGATTTCAATGAGCGCGGCTTCAAGAATGTTTCGTCTCGCGTGAAGGGGCGGATTGATTCACTGCTCGTGGCTGAGACTGGCAAGCTTGTGAAAGAGGGTGACGAACTCGCTTCGATCTACAGCCCCGAACTCAATGTCTCGGTGCAGACGCTGCTCGACGCGAGCAAGCGGAACAACGCCGACCTGCTGAAGAGTTCGCGGCACCGGTTGCAATTGCTGGGCATCAGCGATGACCAGATCGAGCACGTCCTGAAGACCGGCGAGGCGAACTCGCACTTGCGAATTCGTTCGCCAATCTCCGGGCACATCGTCAAGAAGTACGTCCGCGAGGGGCAGTACGTGGAAGAAGGGATGCCGCTGTACGACGTGGCCGATCTGGAGACCGTCTGGATTCAAGCTCAAGTCTACGAAGACGATTTTCGTTTCCTGCCAGCCGAGCAACATGGCGACGTGAGTTCCGAACGTCTGCCGGTGACGGCGATCACTCGCGCGTTTCCCGACGAGCCGTTTCATGGATTCCTGTCGTTCATTTATCCGCACGTCGATCAGGAGACCCGCACGGTCACGGTGCGATTCGAGATCGCGAATCCGGGACACAAGCTGCGTCCGGGCACGACGGCCGAGGTGCTGATTGATGTCCCGCCGTCGCGTGTCGGGGCGATTGCTCGCGCAGTGGTGGAACGCGGAGACGCGGAGACGCAGAGACGCGGAGGAGATGCCGCCGAACGATTGGAGAAAGGTGAGGTGTTGGCAGTGCCGGATGGTTCGGTGATTGATACGGGACGGCAGAAAATCGTTTATCGCCAGTCGCTGCCTGGCGAATTTGATGGCGTGCTTGTGCAGCTTGGCCCGCGAATGCTCGGCCCGGATGGCGTCACGTTTTACCCGGTGCTCAGCGGTCTTGAAGCGGGCGCGCAGATCGTCACGAGCGGCTCATTCCTGGTTGATGCCGAGACTCGGCTGAACCCAGCGGCCGGCTCGATCTACATCGGCGGCAGCAGCGGTGGCGGTTCGACACCGTCGAAGACCGTGCGGCCTTCGACGCCGGAAGACACCGATCAGAAATTGGAACTCACGCTCGCGAAGCTCAGCCCGGAAGACCGCAAGCTGGCGGCGTCGCAGAAATTCTGCCCTGTTCTGTCAGACAGTCGGCTCGGCTCAATGGGCGTGCCAATCAAAATCATGGTCAACAATCAGCCGGTGTTTTTCTGCTGCAATGCGTGCTCGAAGCAGGCCGCGAACGAAGCCGATGCGACGTTGAAGAAAGTCGCGGACCTGCGCGCTGGGAAGAAGGCCGAGCGTGCAAAAACAGAAAAGAGTTCGACGGCAAGCAAGCTGTCGCCCAAACAAGAGAAGATCGCGAAGGCATTGGCGAAGCTCTCTGTCGCCGATCGCGCGGCGGCGGAAAAACAAAAGTTCTGCGCGTTGCTGCCCAAGAGCGAACTCGGCTCGATGGGCAGGCCGATCAAGCTGGTCCGTGATGGCCAGCCGATTTTCCTGTGCTGTGAATCGTGCCTCGACTCTGCGTTGGAGAAGTGGCCGACCGCGAAACGTGAAGACGAGGTTCCGAAAGATGGAACTCGTTGACACTAACCCGAAGCGTGAGCGAGGGCGAACGCTTCACCAAACTTTGTTTGCCTGAACGATGTCGATTGGAGCGCCCGCCCTCGCTGACGCTTCGGGTTAGTTTGCGAAGACTGATTTCATCTCAACTTGATCGAAGGAGTGCATGATGCGTTTTGATCTGCTGTGTGTTGTTGTGTTGTTCTTGGGAACTTGTTTCGTCGTCGGCTGCGCTGAGAAGCCCGCGCCTGCTCCGGCCGCTCCCGCTACGGCGTCCTCGGACGAGGCGAAGTTCTCTGCGGCGATTGCCAAGCTGCCGGAGGAAGATCGCGCGGCGGCGACCGCTCAGAAATTCTGTGCGGTCGAAGACAAGAGCCGCCTCGGTTCGATGGGGATGCCGTTCAAGGTCATGGTTGAAGGCAAGCCGGTCTTCCTGTGCTGCGCCGGCTGCGAAGACGAAGCGCTGAAGGATCCCGCGAAGACGCTGGCGAAGATCGAGGAACTCAAGTCGGCGTCGAAGTCAGGGGCGGCTCAATGATCTCGAAGCAGCCGAATACTCTGAAATCTTTCGCATTCAGCGTCACGATGCGTGTCACGCCAGCACTGAAGTATGACGCGGCCAGCATCGTGTCCCGCAGCCGCTTTCGGCCAAGGCGAAATTGTCCCATCCATTCAAGAAACAGTTTCGTGCTGGGGAGGGTGGGAGAGACGAGTGTCAATTCGTTCGCGGTAGCCCAATACTCGGCGCGGTCCAGAGCTTCAGACATGGTCAGCGGCAGGGGAAACCGCTTCGGGTCAGTGACCGTGTGGACGAACTCTGACAAGACATCTGGATTCAGCGCTAATTTCTCATCCGTCGTCACAAACTCGCCGAGTAACTCACGCGCGGCGGCATATTCGGGATGCTCGACGCATTCGACGGCGACCAAGAATGACGTATCAATTCCGATCGCCATTGATCATCTCGTCCAAAATGTCGTCGGCACGGAGTGCATCTCGGCAGACGGGCTTCAGTCCGAGCGGCTTGAAATCGCGCAGGCTGTGTCCCGAACGGCGTTGTTCGGTCTGCCGCAACGGCGCGAGTGCGGCGTTAACCACCTCCGCTTCCGTGCATCCCGTTCGGGTCGCCTGAGCCACGAGAGCCTCGTAAGTCGGTTCGTCAAGTTCCAACGTGAGAGTTTTCATGGGTGGCAGGCTAACTCTGACTCACTTGCCAGACAATACCTTTTTCCGGAACGCCTGCTCGCTGCTCGACGCACTTTGCGCATGAGCCGGCATCAAATAAGCGAGACTGCGCGATGATTGAACGTCTGATCGAAGCCTCGATTCGCAATCGTTTTCTCGTGCTGATTCTGGCCGCAGGGCTATCGGTGGCAGGGCTGTATGCCGTGTTTGATACGCCCATCGACGCGATCCCGGACTTGAGCGAAAACCAAGTCATCGTCTTCACCGATTGGATGGGCCGCAGTCCGCGCGAGATTGAAGATCAGGTGACGTACCCGCTGTCTCGCAAACTGCAAGGACTGGCCGGAGTGAAAGCCGTCCGGTCATCGAGCGAGTTCAACTTCTCGATGATCACGATCATCTTTCAGGACAACATCGACTTCTATTTTGCTCGGCAGCGCGTGACGGAAAAGCTCGGTCAAGCGGGTTCGTTTCTGCCGTCAGGTGTGACGCCGTATCTCGCGCCGGACGCGACCGCGCTGGGCCAAGTGTTTTGGTACACGGTCGAAGTGGGCAAGGAAACCGGAGAGTCGAAGAGACAAGCAGACGCTGCCAGTCGAAACGAAGCCTCGTTCCCCACCGCTTTCAACACCACCGATCCCGCGCGGTTGTGGGCACTCAATAAGTTTTACATCGCACCGCAACTCAACGCGGCAAAAGGCGTGTCGGACGTCGCGGTCGTCGGCGGGCTGCCGCTGGAATATCAAATCGACGTGCGGCCAGAATCATTGCGAGCCTACGGAGTGACGCTAGGCGAGTTGTCGGCGGCGGTGGCTCGCAGCAACGTGCCGGCCGGTGGCGGCGTGATCCAGAAGAACAACGCCGAATACATCGTGCGCGGCGTCGGCTGGTTGCAAGGCCAAGAGGACATCGAAGACACCGTCATCAAAGAGGTCAACGGCACGCCGATCTATGTTCGCACGTTGGCCAAGGTGCAGTTGGGGACTCAATTCCGTCGCAGCGTGTATGAGAAGGACGGCAACGAAGTCACCGGCGGTGTCGTGCTGATGCGTCCCGGCGAGAACCCGCTGACCGTCACCGAACGAGTCAAAGAAAAGATCCAAGAACTGCAACCCGGCCTGCCTGACGGCGTTCACATTGTCGCCGCTTACGACCGCACGCGGCTGATTCACGGAGCGATTCACACACTGACCGAAGTGATGTGGCACGAGATGCTGATTGCTTCGATCGCGATCCTGTTGATCCTGTCGCACGTCCGCAGCGTGTTCGTGATTTGCGTGACCTTGCCGCTGGCCGTGCTGTTTTCGTTCTTGTCGATGTGGGTGCTGCGCCGGCTGGGGATCATCGACATCCAAGCCAACATCATGTCGCTGGCGGGCATCACGATCAGCATCGGCATCCTCGTCGATCAAGCGATTGTGATGGTCGAGAACGCCACGCACGCGCTGAAAGACCGTTTTGGCGACAACAAAGTGACCGGTGACATTCGCGAGTTCGTCATCCCCGCGTGTCGCACGGTTGGCCGTCCGATTTTCTTTTCCGTGCTCATCATGCTGCTGAGCTTCGTTCCGGTCTTCATGCTCAGTGGCCGAGAAGGCAAGCTGTTTCATCCGCTGGCGTTCACGAAGAGTTTTGCTCTGATCGGCGTGGCGTTGATCTCGGTGACGGTCGTGCCGGCGCTCATTCCGACGTTCATCAAAGGCCGGCTGCGCAGCGAAGAAGAGAACGCGATCGTTCGCAGCTTCATTCACATCTACAAGCCGATGCTGACGTTTTTCTTGCCACGCCGAAACCTCATCATGTGGGGCTTCGCCGTGCTGCTCGTGTTGGCGGCCGGCATGTTCCCGCTGCAAGCGATCATCGGCTTGGGAGCTTCCGAAACCGCGTGGGAGAATTCGTTTCTCGTCACGTTCGGATTAGTCGTGTCGCTGACGGTGCTGTTCACGCGCGGGGTTCACTGGCAAGCGTTGTCGATGGCGACCTTGTTTTTGATCGGCTTGTGGTCGTTTCACTTCCCAAAGATCGGCGTCAGCTTCATGCCGGCGCTCGACGAGGGGACAACGCTCGACATGCCGATCACCGTCCCGCGAGCCAGCATCACGCAATCGGCCGACGACCTGAAAGCTCGCGATGCTTTGCTGCGCGGCTTCCCTGAAGTCGAATCGGTCATCGGCAAAGCAGGCCGAGCTGACACGCCCACCGATCCGGCCCCGCTGGACATGGTCGAGACGTTCGTGAACTTCCGCCCCAAAGCGCATTGGCCGAAGCGTGTGCTGCGATTCACCGATGCCGCGAAACAAGCTCGTGTCGTCTTGGAAGCGATGGAGTCGCGCGGCTTTGTCGGAGGATGGGCACTCTTGCCCGTCCCGAACGA
>JAYVQJ010001014.1:0-4269 GCA_043777235.1 Planctomycetia bacterium | reverse complement strand
CCGTTGGCGTTTCGCAGGATCGAACCATCGGGATGCTTGGCCACCAATCGCTTCGTCACTTCAAGTGCCGCATCCGACAGGTAGATCGTCCGCGATTGCCGCTTCCCCTTCGATTCCGTTTTTGGGAACAGCCAACGGCCGTTGTTCAAGTCCACATGTCGGGCTTCCAGCCGAAACAACTCTTGCGGCCGAGCACCAGACTCCCAGGCGAGCGTCAACAGGTCACGGAACTCTTGATCGCGGACGAGAGACAGAATGTTTTCGTGATCCGCTGCCGTCACGAATTCTTCACGCTTATTCGGCGTCGGCTTTTCGACATGCCGAATCGGATTGGCCGTGATCCGGCCTTGCTTGTCCGCCCAATTGAATGCCCGCTTCATCGCGACGATGGCATTCCGCTTGGTCGTGTTCCCCCACCCCGTCTGCGAATCAACCCATTCCTGAATGTGGAAGGGTTTCAACTCCGCGATGAGCAGATCGGGGAACTGATTCACGAACGATTGGCAGTAGTCGCGATAGCGAAGGTACGTCCGTTCGGCTTGATGCTTCTGGCTCCAATCCAGAAACGCATCGACAACCGACGCGACCGAGACCGGCGCTGCGGCCGTCGGAGTCGGCTGTTGCATCAGTTGATGGTACTGCCGAAAGGCAGCCTCGCGATCAGGCCCCAAATTGATCTGCTTGCCGTCCACTTGGACGTACCAGAGACCGCGAGCATCGCGGAAAAACGGTTTTGGATAGTGCGGCATGACGAACCTCCCTTGTGGTTTTGAAACTCACCAAGAGAGCCAAGGAAGGTTCTCGAAACTCCTGTCAGTATCCGCCAAGACTTCTGACAGGAGTTTTTCTTGCCGTTGCCGAGTTGAGTTCTCTGACAAATTCTCTGACAGAGTGTATCAACTCGACGTAAGTTATTACGCCCGGAGGGAGTCGAACCCCCAACCTTCGGATCCGAAGTCCGACGCAACATCCTTCAAACTAACGAAGCCGCAACGAGTTGTGAAACGTCGTTCGCTCCGTTGCACCACTGGTTGCACCAACTTGCCGGAAAATGAGCGTGGCGAGGCGGGCGGAGAGTTGGTTTCGAGCAACGCGGACGCATCGCTTTTGAAGGCGTCGGAGTCGCGGGTGGGCAAGGTTGGCTCGGTCGATGAAGCTGGCTTGGCGGGGAAGGTGGAATCGTTCTCGGCGGGGTTGATGCTGATTGCTTCGCTGCCGTTGTCGGATGCGGAGAAGGCCGAAGCGGTGCGGCGGTTGATGGCGGAGCGGGCGGCGACGGCGGAAGGGAGTCGGTGAGCGAATCATGGCGGGGAAATCGCGTCACAATCGGGATTCGGTGATCGTGGAGTCGTTGGCTCGTGGTGAAGGGCAAGCGGCGACGGCGACGTTGGCGGGTTGCTCGGTTTCGACGATTCGGCGGCGGTTGGACGATGCTGAGTTTCGAGAGCGTGTCGAGAAGTTTCGGGCCGAGATGTTGGACTCGGCGGCGGGGAAGTTGGGAGCGACGGTCGCGAAAGCGGTCGAGACGTTGGAATCGTTGCTGTCGAGCGGCACTCCGCCAGCGGTGCGGATGGCGTCGGCGAAAGCGTTGGTCGAATTTGCGTTGAGAACGCGGGAAGCTTTCTCTTGGGAGAAACGAATCGCCGACTTGGAAGCCCGCGCCAACTCGGCCAAGACGTGAAAGGGAGTACGATGACCGTGAAGAGACGAATTGAGCGACTGGAAACGAAAACCGATGTCGAGTCGAACTCTCAACCGTTTTGCGGCGTGGCGTTTCAACCCGACCCGGACAATGCCGACTTGTTTGAAGTGCGACAGAACGGGCAGATACGGCAACTGTCGCGGGATGAACTGCTCCGCCTGAAACCACACAAGATCATCGTTGGCCTTCCGGCGAGTTCGTTGTGAGGCTGAGACGGTTGATAATTCGTGCAGACGTCTTTGTCATGCTGGCGGTTCGTCCGAGTCTTTCCAAAGAGATGGCGTTATGGCGGCTTTCGTTTGTGAGTGTGGTTTCCGGGTAGAACTTTCTGCCGAGAAGCGTGAACGCCTTGCGGTTTCCGGGGGGCGTGCGAAGTGTCCGAAATGCGGGAAGACCGGCAAGTCGGTGGAGTCAAAGCCAGCGGCAAAGTTACCTGACGCTTCCGTTGATGATCATGGCGTCAATCTTGAATCAAACGCATCGACTGAAGCCGGACTACCATCTCGACCAGCATGGTTGAGCCGCAAGCAAACTTTCGATGGGGTTGGCACGCATGACGCATCGAGAGATATCGAACGCGCTAGTGAGAAACCGGAACTCGACAAATTCGATGACGACGACATCCTCAACGCCTTGTCTGATGTGAAGCGAGACACCGCCAAGCCGAATGACCGAAGTCCAACAGCCAATGACGACGCCGATTCTGATGAATTCGCCGGCATCGAAATTGAGAAAGAAGGGACAAAGCTCGACGGTTTCAGTGACGACGACATTCTCAACGCTTTGACGGAATCCAAGCCGGCTTCCTCGAAACAAACCGAGCGAACCCCTTGTCCCTACTGTGGCGAGGAAATCTTGGCCGTCGCTCAAAAATGTAAACACTGTGGCGAGTTTCTGGACGATGCACTTGCTACGGCACGCCGCCCAGCAACGCCGTCACCGCAAATTCAGCCGCGTGCTCCGAAATGGAATCGCGGCTTCGCGGCGTTGTGGAGCTTATTCATTCCTGGTGCGGGCCACCTCTACAAAGGCAATGTGATCGAAGGGATCGCTTGGTTCATCCTAACGCCAATTTTGATTGTCTTTTTGCCACCCGTGGGCGTCTTGTTTTACTTTGCCGGCATTCTTTCAGCGTCATCTGGTGATCCGAATAAATAGAAGCTCGGAAGCAAACGAGTCGCCAGCCCAGTGAATGCAATCTGCCCTCGCCCCGGTATTATCCGGCCTCACGGGTTGCCTTGTGGTGAGTAGCTACGCCACACGGCCGAAGCGACGCCGGCTTGAGTTCGTGGACCTACCGGCACGCACTCGCCGGCTCGGCCCGCTCAACGGTAGGTGCTGTCATGGCGGACGCGAAGCGACAAACGGCGAAGTCTGTAAATGCCGATTCTGGAGAACGCTCTTGGCTGCCGCGCCCGTCGCTGGCGGAGCCACCACGATCAAGCGTCGTAGCGGCAATGTTGGCGTTCCCTGAGATTGTCGCGAATGGTTCTTATGCCCTTGGTGGAATGGGACCGTGGGGCTACGCACTTCCGAATTCCGAGAAGGGACGATATGGGACACTTCGCATCTTGGCGAATTACCTTCGGGATGAAGGGCACACACCGACTGCTGCCGCGTGGGCGGTCTATCATTTGGCCGGACTTGGTTTCATCGTCGATACAGGCGAGAAGTTGAAGGATGGCGAGCGGTGGTGCGTGACGACGCCGGCGCTCTTGGATTGGTGGCGAAACGGCTGTCCTCTCGAATCGAGCAAAGGGACGCTGACCCATGAAGGCAAACGGCTGGCGAGGCGAACGCGGGCAACGCAAGGCAACAACGGACGACCGCCAATCGAAGGGAAGGACGAGCAACAGCGGCTGCAACTGTGGGACGATTGGCAAACCGCGAAGGCTGCTGGCATCGAAGCGAAAGCATTCTGCGGAGACCAAGGGCTTTCGGTTCCTGAACTCTACAAGATCGGCGATTGGATTGCGACGCGACGACGGCGCGGCCGGCCTTGATCGGTTCCCGACAAACCTCGCAAGCGTGAAATTACTTTGTCGGTGAGATTGTTGCTTGCTGTGACAACAAGGCTTTTGTCGGATGGTTCAGTCATTCGCTGACGACATTGCATCCCGACAAACTCGCCAACGAACGCCATCCGAATTTGTCTGTCGGAACGGCTCATAACGTCCCGCCCATGACGCCGAGCCTGATGGCGTGCTCACGCCGGCTCGGTCGAACCTCAGTCATGGGAGTATCTGCGATGACGAACGTCGCGAACGCTGCCGCCGAGCGAGTCGGCGGGCCTGAGTCGCGGGCTGTTGCGATTACTACGCACGTCGATGCTGATGCGTGTGCGAGCCGGCTCGGAATCTCTAAACGTCATTGGCTGCGGATGGTTGATGCCGGCAAGGCACCGCAGCCCGTGAGACTCGGCCGGCTGGTGAGATGGTCGCTGGCGACGCTGGAAGAGTGGGAACGCGGCGGATGCAAACCAATTCGTGTCGCTGGGAAGGCGGTGCGGTCGTGAACGCCCCTCCAAAGAAAAATTCTCAACACAGTGCCACTTGGTCACGTCGGCA
>JAYVQJ010001013.1:0-4269 GCA_043777235.1 Planctomycetia bacterium | reverse complement strand
TGAGTGAATTGCTCGACCGTCAACGGCATGAAGAACTCCCGCCCCAAAACAGTGACGGCGGATGATAATCACGACCACCGCGACACAACATCGCCGCGGCAATCATCGCCGAAGTCGGAACTCAAAGTAGACGAGTCACTCCGTGACTTGAAGATTCCAGTCACGGAGTGACTGGTCTACTTTCTCCGCAGCCAGTTTTGAAACTGCCTATTTTTCTCTGCGGGCCTACTTAGCTGTTCCGTCAGATGATCGAGCGTCAGCGTGGGCATGGTTGGGCCATTATTCGTCCGACTCACGCAGCTTGGCGAGCACGTTGTAATCTTCGAGCGTGGTCGTGTCCTGAGTTTTCTCACGGCCGGCGGCGATATCACGGAGCAGGCGGCGCATGATTTTTCCGCTGCGAGTCTTCGGCAAAGCGGCGGCGAAGCGAATTTGGTCCGGTGTCGCCAATGCTCCGATTTGCTTGCGGACGTGAGCGGTCAGCTCCTTCTTCAGAGCTTCATCTCCATCGAGTCCTTTCAGCGAGACGAAGCAGCAGATGCCTTCGCCTTTGAGGTCGTGCGGAAAACCGACGACGGCAGCCTCGGCGACGCGCGGATGTGAGACCAGTGCGCTTTCGACTTCCATCGTGCTCAAGCGGTGACCAGCGACATTCAGCACGTCATCGACGCGGCCCATGATCCAGTAGTAACCGTCTTCGTCGCGGCGAGCACCATCGCCGGCGAAGTAGCAGCCGGGAATCTCGCTGAAGTACGTCTTGATGAAGCGGTCATGATCGCCGTACAGCGTTCGCAACATGCTCGGCCACGGCTGCCGCATGACGAGCAGCCCACCGTTCACACCGGGCACGCTCTGCCCGTCCTTTGTGACGATGTCGGGCACGACACCGGGCAACGGCCGAGTGCAACTTCCCGGTTTCGTCGGCGTGATGCCCGGCAGCGGACTGATCATGATCCCGCCGGTTTCGGTCTGCCACCACGTATCGACGATCGGGCAGCGCTCTTGGCCAATGATCTTGTGATACCACATCCACGCTTCGGGATTGATCGGCTCGCCGACGGAGCCGAGCAACCGCAGGCTCGACAGGTCGTGGCGGTTCGGCCAGTCGTCGCCCCATTTGATGAAGGCTCGGATCGCGGTCGGTGCGGTGTAGAAGATCGACACGCGGTACTTCTCGATCAGCTCCCAGAAGCGGCCTTCGTCGGGCCAGTTCGGAGCTCCCTCGTACATCACGGTCGTCGCGCCGTTCGCCAGCGGGCCGTAGACGACGTAGCTATGTCCGGTGACCCAACCGATGTCGGCGGTACACCAATACGTGTCCTCGTCCTTCAAATCGAAGACCCACTTCGAGGTCATCGTCGCACCGAGCAAATATCCGCCCGTCGTGTGCAGCACTCCCTTCGGTTTGCCGGTGCTGCCAGACGTGTAGAGGATGAACAACGGATGCTCGGCGTCGAGCTGTACCGGATCGCATTCGGCGGACGCATCTTTCATCAAGTCGTGCCACCAGTAGTCGCGATCGGGAACCATTTCGACCGGCGAGCCAGTGCGGCGAACGACGACGACCTTTTGCACGGACGGAGATTTTTCGAGCGACGCATCGACCGCCGACTTCAAGAAGACTTCTTTGCCGCGTCGCCAT
Source organism: Planctomycetia bacterium (assembly GCA_043777235.1). Classification (GTDB taxonomy): domain Bacteria; phylum Planctomycetota; class Planctomycetia; order Planctomycetales; family Planctomycetaceae; genus SXKJ01. The sequence continues at coordinate 2,627 of JAYVQJ010001013.1, read as the reverse complement.
CCAGCATCGGCCGTGACGACGACTTTCGCTTGAGCATCGTTGTTTCGATCCGCCACCGCATCGGCCGAGAAGCCGCCGAAGATGATCGAGTGCGTCGCGCCGATCCGAGCACACGCCAGCATCGCGATTGCGAGTTCGGGGATCATCGGCATGTACAACGTCACGCGATCGCCCGTCTGCACACCGAGGTTCTTCAGCACGTTGGCGAACTTGCAGACCTCGCGGTGCAGGTCTTGATAGCGCAGGACGCGCGTGTCACCCGGCTCACCTTCCCAGATGATCGCCGCCTTGTTCTTGTTCGGGCCAAGCAAATGCCGGTCGAGGCAGTTGTACGAAAGATTGAGCTTCCCGCCGACGAACCATTTCGTGTTCGGCATCGCGCCGTCGATGACCTTGTCCCATTTCTTGAACCAGTCGAGATTCGCAGCCATGTCGCCCCAGAAGCCGGCGGGGTCTTCTTTGGCTCGGGTCCACATCTGCTGGTATTGCTCATCGCTGCTGATATTCGCCTGCGCGGCGAAGTCGCTCGGCGGCGGAAACTTACGGGTCTCGATAAGAACACTCTGAATCGCTTCGGACATAAACAGCTCCTGCGGAAAGGGTCAAGAAAGCGGGAGCATGATGCCGTTTCGCGAACGAACTCTCCAGTGAGCGAACGGAGATGTTTTCAGCGACTTCGGATCAGTCAACCTGCGCAAACTGTGACGCGATCGAAGCCTCTTGAATGCCACCCAATTCCGTTGGCGGGTCTACTGACTCAGAACTCATGCAGAGGGAATTGATCGGTTTGGAGTCGTGCCCGACAACAGAAATGCGAGTCATGGAATGACTCGCCTACGTAGCTCAGTCATTCCATGACTGAGATTCGCGCTGACCGCGCGGCCAGCTTGCGGATGTTGTGCGCGATCGAATTGCCGATCTCGTGGAGTGGAAGGATCATCGACGCGGCTCCCTTTTCCGCCGCAGCCGCGAGCATTCCATACACAACGCTGGTCTTCTCGTCTTGGGCGAAGCCAAGGATCGTGCGGGGACCGGCCGTGATGTTTGCTCTCACGTTGGATGGCCTACGACGGCTTTGAAACTGCTTCTACCAACCTTGAGTTCTGCGATAGGCATTGTCCCAGCGCGACAGGACGATCTTTTGCCGCGTATAGAACATGACTCCTTCTGTGCCTTGCACATGCAAGTCGCCGAAGAACGAGCGGTTCCAGCCGGAGAACGCGAAGGCCGCCATCGGAGCTGGCACGCCGACGTTGACGCCGACCATGCCGCACTGCACTTCGCGGGCAAATTGCCGAGCCGCTCCGCCGCTGCTGGTGAAGATCACCGCGCCGTTGCCGTACACGCTCCGATTCGCCCACGCGATCGCTTCGTCGAGGTCTCGCGGATGCAGCATCGTCAGCACCGGCCCGAAGATCTCTTCGCGAACGATGTGCATGTCGTGGGTCGCTTGCTCGAAGAGCGTCGGTGCGACAAAGAATCCGTGCGGATGTTGCGCGTGCTGACCGCCGCGCACCAGCACCGCTCCTTCACCGATTCCCGTTTCGATGTTGCGATGAATGCGATCGCGCGCGACGGAGTCGATCACCGGCCCCATGTCGGCTTTCGGATTTGCAGAGGTGTCGTCGATCACCAGCTTGTCGATCGCGGCGGCAATTCGATCACGCACTTGCGGAGCCGCATCGCCGACTCCCATCAAGATCGAGCCGGCCATGCAACGCTGTCCGGCGCAGCCGTAGGCCGCACCCATGATCGCACGAGTCGTCGCATCTGGGTCGGCATCGGGCATCACGACCATGACGTTCTTCGCGCCGCCAGCGGCTTGCACTCGCTTGCCGTGTCGACAACCGGTGACGTAGACGTGCTCGGCGACGCGTGTCGATCCAACGAAGCTGATCGCAGCAATCCCCGGATGTTCGAGCAGCGCATCAACCGCCTCGCGTCCGCCATGCACGATGTTCAACACGCCGGGAGGCAATCCCGCTTCGAGAGCCAGTTCCGCGAGACGCACCGCCGTCAGCGGGACTTTCTCGCTGGGCTTGAGAATGAACGTGTTGCCGCAGGCGATCGCGATGGGAAACATCCAGAGCGGAACCATCGCCGGAAAATTGAACGGCGTGATGCCAGCACAGACGCCGATCGGCTCGCGCATCGTGACGCCGTCGATGCCATCCGCGACCTGCGGCAAGTTCTCGCCTTTGCTCAGATGCGAAATCCCGCAGGCGAAATCGACGACCTCAATCCCACGTCGCACGTCGCCGCGAGCCTCCTCCAACGTCTTGCCGTTCTCGCGAGTCACCAGCGCGGCGAGTTCCTCAAAGTGCGCTTCGAGCTTCGCCTTGTACGCGAACATCTTCGCCGCTCGCGCGGGAGCCGGTGTCTTTGACCACGAGCCGAACGCCTGCTGAGCGGCATCGACAGCGACCGCGACTTCGGCCGCTCCGCACTGCGGAACGCGAGCGATCTGTTCGCCGCGCGACGGATTGAAGACCGATCCCCAGGACGTTGCGGCGGGAACGTACCAACGCTCACCGGCGAGCAGCGGGACATCGCTGTGAGTTGAGGTGGTCGTGGTCATTGGCTCGCTCCGAAATTCAAAACCCGCGAGCCGGGCGGCGTCAGCCCCC